>MWEJ01000200.1 GCA_002071025.1 Verrucomicrobia bacterium ADurb.Bin070
CCTGAGAACGGCGCGTCGGTCGACCACGCGAGCCGGTGCGCAGCGTCGCTCATCCGCTGCTGCCAGCCTGTCAGCGTGTCGCCGCTGCCGCGTTCAAAATCGCCGTTGAGGTCGGTAATGGGCCGTTTGTCGAAGAAATCAGCCAAGCCCCACGCGCGCGCATTGTCGAAATAAACGTGATAGGTGGTGGATGTGGCGGGGTCGCACACGGCGGGAAGGGACAAGACCGCGTCGGCAGGAACTGCGCCGGTCGTGATCATGGTTTCCAAGCCCGGGGTCCAGAGCGCGTAGAGCAGTTGACGCCCCTTGCTATCGGCCACGCGCAACGCCTCGGCCCGCGCGCCGGCGAGCGGCGCTTGGCCGGGCTGGTCGCCCACAGTCAGGGCGACCGGTTGGCCGTCGAGGGCGGCGTCGGAGGGATTCGTCACGGTGACTGGAAAACGGGCGCGCCAGACGTCACCCCGGCCGAGCCAGAGCGCATCGTGCCATCCGGCCGAAGCGAGTGACGCGCAAAACATGAACACGATGAGTGAATATGGACGGTACACGGTAAAAGCCTCCCCCTGTCAAAAAACGTACTCAGTTGACTAGTGTAAGCAGGCGCGTGCGCCAAATCAAGGCTGCGTTTTAGGGCAACGGGCCAATCGCCGTTTCCCGTTTTGACTTTCATTTGGGCTGCCGGTTTGCTACAAATTCAGCCATCCGCATGCGGGGGATTGACGCGCCCGCGAGGGATCAGATTTTGAGGTTTCCGTGTACCTAAAACAGATCGAAATCACCGGCTTTAAGAGTTTTGCGGACAAGACCCGCCTGCAGTTCGAGCCCGGCATGATCGCAATTGTGGGGCCGAACGGCTGCGGCAAAAGCAATGTTTCCGATGCGATTCGCTGGGTGTTGGGCGAGCAGCGGCCGACCGCGCTGCGTTGTGCCAAGATGCCGGATGTGGTGTTCAACGGGACCGACAGCCGTAAGCCGCTGGGTATGGCAGAGGTCTCGATCACCTTTGCTGACTGTGAAGGTTTGCTCGACACCGAGTTTAATGAGGTCACCATCACCCGCCGTGTTTTCCGCTCGGGCGAGGGACAGTACTTCATCAACAAAAATCTCTGCCGCCTCAAAGATGTCCATCGGCTTTTCATGGGCACCGGCATCGGCACCACCTCGTATTCGGTGATGGCCCAGGGGCAGATCGACGCCATCCTCTCCTCCAAACCAGAGGACCGCCGCGCGGTTTTCGAGGAGGCCGCCGGCATCACCAAGTTCAAGGCTGACCGCAAAGAAGCGCTGCGCAAGATCGATCAGACCGAAGCGAATCTGCTGCGTCTCGCCGACGTGATCCGCGAGGTCAAACGCCAGATCGGCACGCTCCAGCGCCAGGCGGGCAAAGCGCAGAAGTATCGCGAGCTGCGCGACGAGTTGCGCGGCCTCGATATTTTCCTCACGCGCCGCCGTCTCGCCGCGCTCGATATCCGCATCCGCGAGTTGGACACGTCGATCCACGCGCTCGGCGAGCAACTGGTGGCGCATCAGGAGTTTGTCGCCGAGGCCGAGGCGGAGTCGTCGCACATCCACGCGTTGATCCATGAGACCGAGGCCCGCATCGCCGAACTGACCGAACAGGCCGCGCAGGCGGACAACCGCTTCATCCGCGCGCAGGAGGTCATCAAGGTCAACGAGCAGCGTATCGCCGAATACCGCGCTTGGGCCGAGCGCGACAACCGCGAGATCTCTGAAACGCGGACGCAGATCGAACAGCTCAAGATGCAGATCGAGTCGCTGGAGCAGAAGCGCCTGCTGACTCAGCAGGCCGCGGATGTCGAGCGAGGCAAGTTTGAAGAGGCGCAGGCGCGCTTTGATGCGCACAGGGTGCGGATCGATGAAACGCGTCAACAGCTTCAGCAGGACCGGCAGCGCTCCGTCGACTGCGAGCGCCGCAGCGCCCAGATCCAGCAGGCGCTCGCCGAGATGGAGGCGCGCCAGCGTGACGTGCTGATGAAGCGCGACCGCCTTTCCGCCGAGCACCGGCAGGTGGAGGAGGCGCTGGCCGCTGCCGATCAGAATCGCGTTGAGGTCAAGGCAAGGCTCGACCGTTTCCAGTCTGACGCCGAGAGCGTCGGGGAGCGGCTGGAAACGCTGGAGGAGGAGCGCGCCTCTGTTGCCGCTGAGATGAAGAGCGTGCAGGAAGAGGCCTCCCGGATGCAGTCGGAGGCCTCCGCGAAACGTGCGCAGATCGAGCTGCTGACCGACAAGCGGGAGTCCTCCGATGAATTTGCCGCCGGCTCACAGCAGGTGCTGGATCCGGAAAATCCGCTGGGACTCGCGCCGCACGCTGTGCTCGGGGCGCTGGCCGACCAATTGAACGCCCCCTCCGATCTGCGCTTGGCGCTGGAGGCGGCACTGCGCGCCTGGCTGGACGCGGTGGTCGTGTGCGATGCCGCCAGTGCGCGGCAGGCGCTGGCCGCCCTTTTTGCGCAGGGCCAGCATGCAGCGGCGCGCATCGTTGCGGCCGAAGGCGGCAGCGGCGTCCGCCGCACGCCGCCGACCGGGCTGGTCAGCCTGCTGGATCAGGTGCAGGTCGCCGACACGTTCGCGCCGGCGGCGGCCCGGCTGCTCGGCTCGGTGTTTCTGGCCGAACGGCTAGAGGATGTGCCGGAGGTGATTCCGGAGGGGTGCAGCGTCGTCACACGCGGTGGCGTGATCGTGCACGGCGACGGCTGTGCGGAACTCTGGATGCCGGACAGCCAAGTATCCAGCCCGCTCGCGCGGCGCATGCTGGTGGCGGAAACCGGCGAACAGCTCGCCGCGCTTGAAGAGCGCCTGGGCGCGTACCGGCGTCGTTTGGAACAGCTCAACGCGCGCGCCGGCGAACTGGGCGTGCTGATCAATCAGACGCGCCAGGAGCGGGATGAGAACCGGCGCAAGGCCGCGCAGGCTGAAGGCGAGTATCAGACGGTCAGCCGCGACACCGACCGTGCGCGCGGCCGGTTGGCTGCGGTCGCCACGGAACTGGGGTCGATCTCCGCGTTGACCGCCGGCGATGACGAGCGCCGCAGCGCACTGAGCGGCGAGCTTCAGGCTTTGACGGTATTGCGCGGCGAACTGCTGGAGCGCACGGCGGAACGGTCGACGATGCTGCAGGAGCTGGAGAGCGTCTACGGCGAACTGAGCCATGCGCTCACCGAGTGCCGCATCCAGGTCTCCAGCTTAACGCAGCAGTTGGAACATGCGGCGACGCAGCGGGAATCGGTCCAGACACGCATCGACGAACTGGAACGCACGATCCAGGGACGCAGCCGCGGCGTGATGTCGTACGACGAAAGCATCGAGCGGCTGACGGTTGAGATTACGACGCTTGAAGCCAACCTCGATCCGATGCGCATTGCGGCGGAAGCGCTGCACATGAAGATCGAAGAGACCCGCCGCGAGCGCGCGGCGCGCCAACGCGAGTTGGAGAAGACCGACGCGACCCTCACCGAGCGGCGCCGCGCCTTGGACCGCGCGCGCGAGGAAAAAGGCAAGGCCGAGGTCGAGATCACCGAGTCGCGCATGCGCCGCCAGAATCAGATCGATCACATCTACAACGAATACGGGCTCTCTGCGGAGGAACTGGTCGCGCATGCCGATCCGGCCTGGGAAAACGGCGAGCAGCCGCCGGTGCCGGAGATCGAGGCACGCGTCGCGCAGTTGACGGCGGACATTCAGGCGCTCGGTCCGGTGAATCTGGTGGCGATCGAGGAGTACAAGGAGCTGGAGGAGCGGTATACCTTCCTGAAGGCGCAAGAGCAGGACCTGCTGAAATCGAAAGAGCAGATTCTTGAATTGATCACCATGATCAACAAAAAGTCGGGCGAGATGTTCCAGTCGACATTCGAGCAGGCCAACGCCAATTTCGAGACGATGTTTACCAAGCTTTTCAATGGCGGCCAAGCCAAACTGGTTCTGCTGGATAATGTGGAAGATCCGCTCGAATGCGGGATCGATATCATTGCGCGTCCGCCCGGCAAGCGCCCGCAGTCGGTGACGTTGCTCTCGGGCGGCGAGCGTACCATGACGGCCGTGAGCCTTCTGTTCGCGATCTTCATGATCAAGCCGGCGCCGTTCTGTATGCTCGACGAGCTGGATGCCGCGCTGGACGACAGCAACATCGGGCGGTTCGTGCAGGCGCTCAAGGACTTCCTGACGCATTCGCAGTTCCTGATCATTACGCACAACCAGCACACGATCGCCGGCTCGGACATTGTGTATGGCGTGACGCAGCAGGAGAAGGGTATCTCGAAGATCGTCTCCATGCGGCTCAAGGAGATCGGCGTCAAAGAGCTGTCGATGGGTGCGCCCGAATCGGTGCCGACTGTGGAAGAAGAGCGCATCCGGCCCAGGCGCAAGAAGAAAGCTGATCCCGTCGAAACAGCGCTTACTTGAGCACTTGCATGGGAGTGATGACGTATGCGAAGTCTGGTGATTGACCGCTCCTCCGCCCGCCCGAGTATGGCGGTCTTCGAGGACAGTGAACAGGTGTGCGAAAAGATTTGGGACGGGGAGCCGACACGCGCGCCAACGTGGCTGACGGAATTGGCCCGTGCGCTTGCGGATCATGGCTTGGGTGGCGCGTCTTTTGATGCGTTTGTGTGCGGGCTCGGGCCGGGATCATTCTCGGGCATCCGCGCCTGTCTATCGGCGCTGCAGGGGCTGGCACTTCCGGACGGCAAGCCGGTGTACGGTGTGGCCAGCGCGGCGGCTCTGGCGCTGGGCCAGGCTGAAGGCGCGGAGCGCGTGACGGTGGTGGGCGACGCTCGGCGCAACCGGCTTTGGTGCGTCACGTATGAGGTGCGGTCCGACGCCGCGCAGGTGCGCATTCACGGGGACGGACTGCCGTCGCATACGGCGGAGGATTTTCAGCTTGTGCCGTCTGATGCGCTCGGCCGTGCGGTGCCGGACGCGACGCGGATCGTGTCGGCGGACTGGGAGCGGCTGGAGTCGCTGTTGCGCGCCACGTTCGCGGCGGACCGTCTGGTGGCGCGCGCGGTGTATCCGGCAGCGGCGGACGTGGGGCGGTTGGCGCTGGCGGAGCCTTCGTGCCGCGTGCGCGAGCCGTTGCCGATCTATCTGCATCCGGCGGTGGCCGCCGCCGCGGGGTGACGGGCATGAAAGCTGTATTGCTCATTTTTGTTGCGGGATGGTGCGCGTGCCAGGCATGTGGGGAGGCCGTGTACCGCCGAAGCATGGACCGGGTGTCAAGCCTGGATCCGGCCGACGCGGCGTCGATCTATGCGGCGCGTTCGGCGCAGCTCGTGTATGAGACGCTGCTGGAGTACGACTACCGCGCGCGTCCGTATCGGTTGATCCCCGGTTTGGCGGTGGAGCTGCCGGAGGTGCAGTCGAACGGGCTGGTCTACGTGGTGCGGCTGGACCCCGAGGCGCGTTTTCAGTCGGACGCCTGCTTCGGGCTCGACGCGGACGGACGCGCACGGGGACGGGCGGTCACGGCGGACGATGTGGTGTTTTCGCTGAAACGGCTGGGCGACCGGCGCGTGGCGTCGCCCGGCGAGTGGCTGGTGCTGGACACGATCCGGGGCATGCGGGCGTTTGCGGAGGCGTCGATGGGCGGGGCGGCCACGGATTACGCGCGGCCGGTGAGCGGGTTGGAGGCGCTCGACGCGCGGACGGTGCGCATCACGCTGACGCGGCCGGCGCATCAGTTTGTCTGGTACCTTGCGATGTGCTTCACGGCGGTCGTGCCGCGCGAGGCGGTCGAACAGTACGGCGCGGCGTTCGGCAGCCACGCGGTCGGCAGCGGGCCGTACCGGCTGGCCGAGTGGCGGCGCAACCACCGGATGGCGTTTGTGCGCGACCCGTCGTGGCGCGGCTGGCGCAAAGGGCCTGCGGCGCTGATGCCCGGCATGCGCGACGTGCCCTTTGACCGGGTGGTCTATTCGGTGATCGACGATGTGTCGACGCAATGGCTCTGCTTTCTGGCGGGCGAGCTGGATTTTCTGGGCGAGATCGCGCGCGACAATTGGGATGTGGTGATCGACGGGGCCGGCGGACTGAACGAGCCGTTGAAGCGGCGCGGCATCACGCTCTATTCGATGCCCACGCTTGAGGTCGCCTACATCGGCATCAACATGGAAGACCCGGTGCTGGGGCCCAACCGCGTTTTGCGCCAGGCGCTCAACTGCGCGTTTGACAGCGCGGCGTGGGTGCAGTTTTTTAACCACCGTACAGTCGTGTGTGACGGTCCCGTGCCGCCGGGTACGGACGGGCGCTTGGAGACGCCGTTCCCGTATGCGTACGATCCGGTGCGCGCACGGGCGCTGCTGCGCGAGGCCGGATATCCGGAGGGCGTGGACCCGCAGACCGGCAAACGGCTGGAGCTGACTGTGGACTTGGGCCGGACCTCGCAGGATGTGCGGGAATCAACGGAGTTGCTGGTCTCTTTTTTCGCGCGCGTGGGCATTTCG
Organism: Verrucomicrobia bacterium ADurb.Bin070; assembly: GCA_002071025.1. GTDB lineage: Bacteria > Verrucomicrobiota > Kiritimatiellia > RFP12 > UBA1067 > DUPH01. The sequence goes on from MWEJ01000200.1 coordinate 6,459, forward strand.
CTGAA
>MWEJ01000201.1 GCA_002071025.1 Verrucomicrobia bacterium ADurb.Bin070
GCCCAACCATGTTCCCCGGATATCATACCCCTTGCCCGGCCCGGCGTAGCGCTGCTCCTTGCCGGTCCACGGCGATCCTTCAAACGGAAAACGCATGTCACCGCCGAGCGAGAGCGTGCGCATGAACACAAAATCTTCCGTCCCGTCCCCGTCGAGATCACTCACTGTCCACGCGCTCACCCCGCCGAGTGCCGCCGCCATGGGTTTGCCGTCGAAGCGCACATGCTTCAGCGTAAACAGAGGCTCCCCCGGTTTGCCCGTGTTGAGATACTGCACGAAGGTCCCGTCGCCGAACCGTGTGCGCGTACCGCGCGCGAACAGATCGAACGTGCCGTGCCGGTTGGGCAAGGCCTGATAGCGGTCGCGCGGCAGTCCCGAAACCGTGGTGCCGTGGTCATAGACCGGCTGCCCGCCCTCGTTTCTCTGAAAGCGGTAAAGCGCCAGCCGTGAACCGAACGCGCCCGCACATAGCGCCAGCAGATCGCGACCCTGCCGGTCATGCCACGACACCGCCGTGGCATGGACCGCCAGCCCGTCGATCAACGGATGAAGACAGCGGGGCGCAACCCGCAGTGCCCGGTAGGCCGGCGCATCCGGCGCGTCCGCAACCGTTACCCGGAGCGCGTTTTGCGACACCGGGTTCGCGGAAACGCCAGCCGCAACGGCCAGCTCGGCCACGTCTTGCTCGGAGAGACAACGCTCCAGATAAGTGATGCCGGAGGGCACCTCGCCCAGCAAGACACGCCGCCCGCCGTCTGATCCGACCTGCATACGCGCATAGCGCGGGCGCGGACGCGGCTGCCACCGGTAGGCGACCGGCACGCCGTCCACAAAAAGCTGCAGATCGTCACCGGCGTCCGTCAACGCAACATGGTGCAGTCGGCCGGGTTCCACGCGTACGTCGGCATTCAGATCAAAATTATCCGTACCGCCCTTTGCGAACAGCGTCACGAACAGACGGTCCGGCCACACCCGGACGAACAGCGTCGGTTCATTCGTCAAACCGGGATCCAGCCGCAGCAGGGTCATCGGCGAGGACGCATTCCATTCGCGCCCTTCAACGTCCGGAAAACGCTCCACACGAAACGTGAAGGCCAGAGAGCACGGTTGAACGCCGCCGAACCGGACCGCCGGCTCGCCGGCCGCCGCCGACGCGCACAGCGCCGCGGCCACGAAAGCGACGTTTCGCCTCACCGTTCTCAAAATGTCACATTGTTTCATGAACCCTCGTTACCAACAGTTAACACCAGCGCGGGCCAAAATCCAAGAAAAACGATATGCACACCTCTTTCATTCGTATGCACTGAGATTGCATACCGCAGAGCAGAAAAAGGAGATCGGGAGACCGTGCACGTTCACAGCGAAGGGGTCCACGCTCACGTTTACGAGGAAACCAAGCGTCACACTGTACGGGAACGGGGAAGACTTGGGCCGACAAAGGGGTGAAGGCGACGGGACGCCGCCTCCTTCAACCCCTGACGTTCGGCCGCTATTTGATCATCATGACTGCCCCGCCCTGGCTCGTGAGGCGTACCTCTGTGGCGGTGCGGATGATCTTGTACTTGGACGGGAAGCCGTTAAGTGCAGGCTTGTCACCGGTGAAGCCGCCGGCGGATTGAGCAATGACATAGGTGGGCACCGTCAACTCGGCGTCCGTTGCCGGCACGATCAGGACTTGCGAGAGATCCATCGTCCCCGTCGCGGTCAGGCAGTCGCTTGCCGTACCGCTGACCGTCACACGGTAAGTCGTCCCCTCGGACAGCGTCACGCTATCAAGTGCGAGCGTGCCGATTGCCTCGTCGCCGGCCGGGCTCAGTACCGTGCCGGCCGCCAGCGTGCCGTTGCTCACCGTGCCGCTGCCGGTCAGCAGGCCCACCGTGCAGCTCTCGCCGTTCAGGTCCAGCGTCGTGCCGGCATCCAGATTGACCTCGGCCGCAGCGAATACGCCTTCGGTGACGAAGGGATCGATCGCCGTGCAGGTGAAGAGCGAACCGTCGCCGGGATCGACCGGAATCTCGTAGAAGGAGAGATCGCCCGCGTCGCGTCCCTGCCAGTCCACTGCGAACGACATCTCCCTGTTGGTCCACCAGTCGGCCACGTTGCCGGCAGCCCCGCCGCCGCCCTGACCGAAACGCACTTCGAACGCATGCGGCCCGGGGGCCAGCGTGATCGTGCCTCGGGTCGGCACGTTCCATCCGCCGCCACCGTTGATAACCGTAACGCCGTCGATGACCAACTGGACGGAGTCGTCGAAATTCTCCGCGAAGGTCCAGGTCACATCACCCGCCGAACGGTTCCAGATGAAACCGGTATAGACGTAGGTAGAGTCGTTCGGCCATGGCTTGCCGTTGATGCTGCCGTTCTCGCTGCAAAAACCGTTGGCGGCGGTCGTGGTGAGTTCGACGGCAGTCGCGGGATTCGCGGTGACCGTATCAAAGGCGTTGTCTGCGATCCGCCCCTCAAACAGGCCGGGCGCGGGCGTCGTGTTGAGTTTCACCGTGCCGCCCGCCACATGGACGACCGGTCGCTCGATCATTTGCTCGGGCACATAGTCGGCGTGGGTGGTCAGCAGCGAGCCGTCGCCAGGATCCTGCAGCAGGATGTAATCGTTCGCATCGGTCGCCCCGCGTCCTTGCGGATCATAGGTAAGGCCGCCGAGCCCGCTGGCCGGGCCGACGTCGCCCGCCCCGTCGCCATACCGGATCTCGATGGTATGCGGGCCGGGGGTCAGCGTGTGGTTCTGGTACACAGTGCCCTGACCGAGCGTCACGTCCTTGACCACCGCGCCGTCGATCATCAGGCGCACGTTGTCGTCGAAGGTGAAGCGCCAGGTCCAGGTCACGTCACTCGCCGAGCGGTTCCACAGGATGCCGGTATAGACCCACGTGTGGTTACCCCCGCGCCAGAGGCCGTTTGCGTACGTACCATTGGCGGCCTTGGCGCCATTGCCGGCGCGCGTGGTGAGTTGGCGGCTGACTGTCTCGCCGACTTCCGTCGTATTCCAGTTTTGCATGACGACACTTTCCAAAAGGCCAAGCCCCCGTGTATCGGGGATGTCGATCGTCAGCAATGAGCCGTCGCCAGGATCGATGATCTGGCGATAATCCGCAGAATTCGACGAGGCGCGGCCCAGCGGATCGTAGGCGATGCCGTAGGGCTCGCCGGTCGGGCCTACGCTGCCGGCGCCGTCGCCGAAGCGCATCTCAATGGCATGCGGTCCGGGGGTCAGCGTGACATTCGCGACCACCGCCGCCGAGTTGCCGGCGGTGATCACCCGTGCGCCGTCGATGACCAGGGAGACGTTATCGTCAAAGCGTGCGCGGAACGACCAGGTTTCATTGGTCTCGGCGCGGTTCCAGATGAAGCCGGTATACATCCAGGTGTGGTTGTCGCCGGCCCAGATGCCGCCCGCATAGCTGGCGTTGCTGGCCTGCGAGCCGATCGCCGCGCGCGTCGTCAACTGAATGCCGCTGCGGGGATTGGGCGAGGTGGTGTTCCAGCTCTGACGAATCATGCCCTCCCAGAGCCCCGGCGTCAGCGGCATCGGATACGCGGCAGGGCCGAGTACGACCGGTGCGCCGATCTCAAGGGTGCCGTCGCCGGTTTTGGTCAATGCCGTCGTCGCAATGCGTCCGTTCATGATGCTGCCGCCCGTGACCGACACACTGCCGCGTTGGAGAGCGTGTTGCCGCACAAATCGAGCACTCCGCCGTTGACAGTGACTTGCGAATTCGGCGAGAGCGCACCCGCGTGACCAAGCCGCAAGGCACCGTCTCGCACATCCGTCGGGCCGAGGTACGTGTTGGCCGCCCCCAGCGTGAGCGATCCGGCACCGAGTTTGGTAAAGCCGCCCGACGCCGGAGCGCCCAGCACCGGCGCACCGAGCGTCGCGGCTGTCGTGGCGCCGCCCCCCACCAGCGTGATTGTCGGCGCACTGCCATAGTCCGTACCGGGCGACGTGATTTCGATGGCGGTCAGCGTGCCGCTGGCCAGATCCACCCGCGCGAACGCGGTCGCCCCTTTGCCGCCGCCGCCCGTGATCCGAACGAACGGCGCTCCGATATATCCCGCGCCCGGCGAGGCAACAGGGATCGACAGCACGCCGAGCCCCGTCGGCCGGCGCAACGGCGTGTTGACCGACAGCGCCATGCCAGCCGTCGGAATATCCACGACCGCGCCGCCCTCGAAAACGGTCACATCGGGATAGAGGCCGGCAGTACCGCCGTTGAACAGCAAGCCGGTGTCTGGATTCACGGCGCGCAGCAGACCGCCGTTCCAGTTGACTAGCGCGTCGGTGTTGGAGCGGTTTGCGCGCCAGATGCGCTTGGCATTCACCTCGCCGCCGTTCAGGTTGAGCATGGCGGTCATGTTGTTGCGGTTGCCCAAATCAATCGGTCCGTTGTTGGTGACCACCGCATTCCCGCTGACCGTCATCACGGCAAAGCCGGCGGTAGAGCTGTTCTCACTGTCATCGCCGATCTTGAGCGTGGCATTGCTGCGGAAAAGGCCGCCGGATATATGCACCACGCCCGTGCCGCCGCGGCTGATCCCGATCGTCCCGCCATAGGTGGCGCCGAAAGCCAGCAGGCCGCCCGTCTGCTCGATGATTCCGAGGCTGGTCAAGCCGCACCCAATCTGGGTATACCCGTTGTTGGTCAGCACGCCGTCCGCCAGATGGTAATACCCGTAGCCGGCATTGCCGATACGGCCGTCGTTGCCCGCACCGCCCGTGTTGTGCATCATGCCGCCGGCCTGGTACACCGCGCCGATACCCGCTGTTCCGTTGCCCGCCAGCAAACGTCCGGCAATGAATCCGTCGTCTTCGACGCGCAGCACGCCGCGCCCGTTGTCGCCGATCACGACCTGGGGCTGGCCGCCCACGTTATACCCCTTGTCCAGCGTCTCGATCCGCGTGGTGCCGCCCACCACCAGGGTGGCCAACGGATCGGATGTTGAGGGGCTCTCGCCCACCACGACACTCTGGTCGCCCAGATAGCGGCTGACCGGCGACAGATCCAGCGTGCCGCCATAGACGCGGACAGGCCCGAGATTCGCGCCCGTGCCCGACAGGGTCAACGTGTTCGGCCCCAGCTTTCGCACACCCAGATGAGGCAGTGCGGCGGTGTAGTCCAGATCCTCGTAAGCAGTGTCAAAACCGATCGAGGTCGTCGTCCCGGCAAACGTGGTGCCGTTGTTGATTAAGGCATCGATATCCGCCAGCGTGAAGCCCGGCTGCGTGCCGGCCGCATCCGCCACGCGCAGCGCCAGGCATCCGGCGTTGACCACCTCGACCGCGGTCGCATAGTTCGGCAGCGCACCGGGCACGACCGCATACAGCGTGCCGTTCGAGATGGCGGCACCGCCGGCCCAACTGTTGTTGGTGTTGCGCAGGTAGGTGATGCTGTTGTCATTGCCGACCTTGACCAGCCGGCCGGGACCGGACAGTTCGCCGGTGTAGGTGTCGCTGTAGGCCCCCCCGCCGTCGAATCGGGCCGTCCCGTTGAGCGCGACAGGCCCCGCCCAGTTGTTCAGATTCGTCGTGTAGCCGCTCCGCGTGAGAACACGTGACCCCTCATCCAGACTCAAGGTCCAGCCGATCGGTTTGGCCACCGAGTAGAAATCGAAATAGGCGCCGTTGCGCACCGACATGACATTGTCGGCCGCGCCGGAGAGGGACGCCGCCACTTCAAGTGTCAAGCCCCCCTGCTGGATGTCGATGAACGACGTGCCGAGATCATTCGTGACCGTCGTGTTGGTGAAACCGAACAGCGACGTGCCTTTTTTCGTGATGCCGTGCCCGTTGAGATTCATGTAGGAAGACGTGGCGTTGTCGCCGCGAATGTCCAGCCGCTGCGAGCCGCCCACGGTCAGGTCGTCCAGCAGCGTGACATACGACAACGCCCAATACTGGCTGCGCGCGCTGGTGTTGCGCAGCGCACCATTGCCGTCGGGGCCGGCGCCGGCCGCGTATACATGCTCGTTGCCTAAGCGCAGGTCATTGCCGTTGACGGAGTTGCCCCAGAGGTCCAGTGCAGCCCCGTCTTGCACGACTGTGGGCGCGGCGGTCGAACCGAACGTGGCATTGTGCAGGACGCGCGCCGTGCCGCGGCTCACGAGCGTCGTGCCCGCATACGTGTTCCCGCTGTTCGGAAACGCGAGCGTGCCGTCGCCGGTCTTGATCAAGCCGCCATTGCCGCTGATCGTGCCGGCCGGCATATCGCGGACCACACTCGCCGGAACATCGACCGACAGCGCCCCCGCATTGATGGCCGTACCGCCGGTGTGCGACGCCGGGCCGATCAGGCGAACATCGCCGGGGCCAGACTTCTCAAGGCGCACCGCGCTCGCGCCGTTGTTCTGCAGTGCGGCGTTGACGATAAGCGCCGCCCCGCCGGACACGTTGGCGTTCGCCAGCACCAGCTTGTTGCTGGCGGAGGCG
>MWEJ01000202.1 GCA_002071025.1 Verrucomicrobia bacterium ADurb.Bin070
GGCCGCGCGGGCCGCGAGCGCGTCGAGTCCTTTCTCATATTCGCCTTCGGCGACCAGGTCCGCGACCTCACCGGCCGTTGGCCAGATGACCCCGCCGACACCGCAGGCGTTTACGAACGCCGCCTCGCGGACGAGCGTGCCGACATCGAGCGCACCCGTTTCTGTCCAAGGCGTACAAAGCAGCGGAAACGGCCCGCGAATCGGTTCAGCGGCACACAACGCGCCCGCCGCCAGCACCAACGCCAAAAGAACGGATGATTTCATCGTCGGGACCTCCTTATTGTTCAAATGGGTTTCAACCCTTTGCGCGAACAAGATTGGCGGACGAGGCTTCGATCAACCGGTCCGCCGTGTCTTCGCGGGGCGCGCCGCCCTCGACCGGCAAGGTCTCATAGCCGCCGCGCGCAAAACACGCGGCCAGCGGCACATACCCGCACGCACCCATCGCCAACGACACGGGCCAGGTGGTCTTGAACGGCGAACGCCGCTTGATAGCCAAACCCACCTCTGTAAAGGGTTCACCCGGCAGCGAGGTGACCGCGAAACGGTCGCCGAACGCCAAGGTCACCAGCCGGAAGCGACGCCGCCGCCCCGAGCAGCGTGCGCGGCAGGCCAGCGTCTGCTCGGCAAAGAAGCGTGCGACCGCGCCCTCGCCTGTGGCAAGCCCCTCGCTCGTCAGGTCGCTGCCAGAGGTCTGGGCGGCCACCCGGTCGAGGACGGCCTGCGCGGCCGCGCACATCTCTTTCGTTATCGTCCGGAACGGGATGGTGATCGCTTTGTTCACGAGCGTGATCCGGTCAACCGCCAGCGGCTTGAGTTGCTTCATCTGCGCGACGACGCGCTCCGCATAGCACTGCCCGATCTGCCACGCCCGGGCGTAGGCGTAGCCTTGGTAATCGTCCGAGCGGACGTCGAATTGGTTCACGTTGCCCGCGCAGCCGATCAGGGTCAGCACCACCGGGTCGTAGCCCAGCGCCATTTGGACGCAGCGCTCCATACGTCCCGGCCAATCGGCCGACACCTGGTTGGTTCCAACCGTGTCGGTATGGTTGACGATGTTCGCGAGAATCGCCACGACCCGGCCGTCCTGCTCGACGGCCAGAACGCCGATCTCCCGGTCTACCGTTCCTTCGGGTTTCACGATATCCGGGTTTTTGACACCGGGGTTGGTCGTCACGCCGCCGCCCTTCATCCAGTAGCGGCGGTTGAAGGCGAGCGGATTGTCTTTCACCCCGCCCAACTTGAGGACTGCGGGCGCGAAGTTCTGCTCCGCCGTAAGCACCGCCTCGACCGTCTTATCGATCAGCGACTGCAGATAGCCCGGATCGGGAGACGTCCCGAAGAGCGATGTCACATACGGCGCGGTGTGCGCGTGGGTGGCGGAGAAAATGAGCCCGTTGCCGTGGCGGAATCCGGCCTTCTTCAGCCGTACGAGCACCGTGTCCACAAGGTCGGCGCTCATCATGCAGATGTCGAAGGTGACCCAGCCGCAAACAACCTTCCCCTGGCGGATCAGGACACACCGCACATGCAGGTCGTCCAGCACGCCGGTGTTCGGCCGCGGATTGAAGTAGCCCGCCAGCGGCAAGCCCCGCCGCGGGGTGATGATGACTTTTGAACAACCGGCATCCATGTCTGCCACCTTCCTGTACTAGCGAACCGCCACCGTTCTCCCGCCGCGCTGCGCCGAGGCGTGCGCCGCCTCGCAAAGCAGCACATTATGCAGGCCTTCCTCGCCCGCCATCGGCTTTCCGTTCACGACCGAGGCTGCATGTTCGGCGATCACGCCCTGATAGATGTTCGCTGGCTTCTTAACAGTAAAGGTCTGCTGCCGCGCGAACGAGTCCACCTCCAAACGCAGCTTGAGCGGCTCGCCCGCATGCCCCGAAAGCTGGAACATCGTACCGTAACCGCGCAACACCGCAGCATCACCGTAGATCTCGTAGCCCAGATTGGAGAGCGTGCCGCCCAGCCCGCCCCGCGCGTCGCAGAATGACACCAGTGCCGAACAGGTCATGCCGTTCGCGAGGTCGCATTGGACCAGCGCGCCGTCCTCGACCTTGATCGCCATGCGCTTGGGATAATAGACGGCGCGCACCGCCTTGATCCGGCTGCCCAGCACGAACTCGGCCATGTAGAAGCAGTGGCTCGCCACGTCGCCGATCGGCCCGCCCATCTCGGCGCGGTTGGAGCAGCGCCACGTCGCGGCCTCGGCGGGGTCGTAGCCGTACGCGAACTGCATGTGGAAACAGGCGTCGTTGACTGTGCCCAGCTTGCCGCCCGCCACCAGCTCGCGCGCCTTGAGGTTAAGCACGTTGTGGGTCATCATGTGGTCGACCGAGAGGCTGAGGCGCTTCTTCTGCGCGAGCTTCACCAGCATCCGCGCCGCGCGCGACGTCGGTGCGAGGGGCTTTTCGACGATCACGGCTTTGCCGGCCTCGAGCGCCTGCCGAGCCAACTCTGCATGGGAGAGATTGTTGGTCGCCACGAACACCGCATCCACTGCCGGGTCGCGCAACACCGCCGCCGCATCGCGGTACCACGTCAAACCCAACGCCTGCGCGGCACGCCGCCGTTTCGCATTGACGTCCGTCGCACCGACCAGAACCGCCTGCTTCAGCGGCCTGAAACGCGCGGTGTCACACGCGAACCCCTCTTTCGCGATCCGGTTCTCCGCGATCCCGCCAAACCCGATCATGGCATATCGAACAGCTTGCATCTCTTCCTCCGTGTCTGCGTGTTTCCTCATTTGCCCAGCGGATAAATCCCGGCGGCGTCAAACCACGTGCGCTCGCCCGCCTCCTGCCGGACACCCAGCATCATCACCAGCTCATCCGCCCCCTCCGGCACCTGCACCAGGCCGAAGGCCCGCCGCCAACCGTCCGGGCCCGCCGCGTCGAATCGGATGACCGCGCCGGGCAACGCCCAATCCCACGCGCCGGCGCGTTTCCAGTAGACCGTGAGCGCGGGCGCCGCGCCCTGCGCGTACGCCTCTACAATGAATGCGCGGCCGGGCGCGGCCGGGATCGAGGTGCCGAAGCAGCCCTGCTCGACGCCGACGGCGCAAAGCGACCACGCATCGCCCCGGCCTTTCTGCGTCTCGGTGCCGAAAACGCCCGCGCGTTTTTTCTCCTCCTGCCAACTCCACCATCCGGCCGGCAGCACGCCTTTGCGGAAAGCCTCGCCGGCTTCGGCCTTGTCCAACGCGCAGGCGCTGCTCTTGACGCCGTTGGTCAGGGTCCCGGCCTGGCGCTGCCGCACGAGCCACTGTTCCGCCCAGCGGCGCGGATCGCGGATGCGCGCCAACGTGTCGAGGAAGCCGGGCAGCTTCGCTTCCCACGTGGGATTCTTCTCGCGCGGCGTTCCTTTCCACGTGATCCAATCCATCTTTTCGCCGTAAATCCAGATATACTCCTGTGCCGCATCCAACGCCTGGGCGACATTGCGGCGCAAGTGATTGAGGCGCGAGCCGTCCAGCTCGCCGAAGTACCAGGGCGAGTTGGTCGGATTCGTATACATGTCAAGGTAGAGCCCGAAGCCGGCCAGCACCTGCGTCTGGTACTTGGCGCGGTTGGACGGTTCCACCAGCGCCAGCGCCTGATTCTGCGTGCGCCAGCAGGCGAGATAGAAATCATTGCGGGCCGCCTGGTACCGGTAGCCGTGCTCATCGCCGTCGATCATGCGGGCGCCGGGCGGCAGCGCATCCAGCATGCCGTTGAGGAAGGCGGGCCACAGGTCGCCGGCCTCGACGACGGCCGCGCCGGGGTCGTTGTCCGTGAAGTAACGCGGGTGCAGGCTCAGCATCCAGAACGACAGCAAGGTGACGTCAGGATATTCGGCCGCGATGCTCCGCATGACCTGCGCCCCGCGCCGGCGCGCCAGCGCGGCGGTCTCCGCGAAGGGCGCGTCGCCGGGCATCAGAAAATATTGTCGCGTCTCAGGATAATCCTCCGGATCGATCAGGATGCCCTTCGTCCCGCTCTCCTTGGCCAGCCACGCCATGACGCCGATACTGCGGGCGAAACGCTCCCACGCCGCGTCGTCACGCCACGCCAGCCGCTTCTTCGGCGCCCAGAACGTGGTCAGGAAATTGTGTTTCAGATTGCGCGAGGCGCACTGGCGCAGCGTCGCGAGCTCCTCCGTGAACCACTCCCGCTGCCACGGCGGATCGGTCATGATCGTGCCGAAACTGATCGACGAACCGTCCGGCAGCTTTTTCCGCAGCGTCAGCGAGATGCCGTCCAAAGGCACCTGTTCCCAGGCGTCGAGATTCCGCGCCACATCGGCCGGCTGCACCGCCAGCAGATCCCAGCTATGCCCGATCATTTTCTTATCGGCGCCACGCCCGGTCAGCACCGCAGCGCAGAGGATTGCGGCTACTGCCGCCCCGTACGCGTTTGGTGACGGACTCGCGCGCCGCCTTTCAAAATGCGGGCGGGGACGCCCGCGCCCCCGACTTGGCTCCGCACGCAACACGCGCTCTACTCGCACCCCCTGCCCCCAACCGATTAATGTGCACCATCCGCATCGACGTCTCATCGCCCCCTCCTTGCGTTATACATCATGTGCGCGCCGTCACGCGGCGCCGCAAACCCCATCCCGCTGCGGCGGCGACCGCTAACAGCGCCGCACCCCGCGCCCCCGCGCCGTAAAGCAGATAACCGACGCCGAAGAGCGACGCCCACACCAGCAGGCAGCCCAGCAGCATGCAGAGCAATCCGTTTGGCACATTCCAACCTAGCGGCACCGTCTCGTCCAGCTCCACCTCAAAGCGCCGCCAGCCTGGCCCGCCCGGCCTGATCTTGCGGCAGAAGGCCAACAACGTACGCTCGTCCACCGGCGGGGTCAGATAAGTCACGGCTACCCAAGCCACTGTCGTAATCAGGATGCCAAACACCATTTTCCACGAGGTGAAATCCATGATCCGCAGCCAGCCCTCACGCGCCAGCGTCGCTTCGATCCCCAACGGCGCGGCGCCGAACTGGAAGAAGACAGCCACGGCGAACGACACGACCATCGCGGTGACCTCGCTCCACACGTTGATACGCCACCAGAACCAGCGCAGGATATAGAGGAGGCCCGTGCCCGCGCCCACCTGCAGCAGCACGTGAAAGATGGTTTTGACTGTCGTCATGTGAAAGGCAATCGCCGCAGAGGCCAGCAGCATTGCCAGCATGGTCACCCGGCCGACCCGTACCGCGTGGCGCGCCGAGGCTTGCGGGCGGAAGAACCGCAGGTAGACGTCCTGCACCACATAGGAAGAGCCCCAGTTGAGCAGCGTCGCGACGGTCGACATGTAGGCCGCGATCAGCGACGCGACGATCAACCCCTGCCAGCCGCGCGGCATGCGCGAGACCATGCCGGGGTAGGCGATGTCGTGGCCGAGGTAAGTGTCATCGACGCGCGGGAAGGCGCGCGCCAGCGACCCCACGCCGCGCGCGTCCGCCCGGCGCAGGCGCACGTCCTCGCGCAGCGCGGGCGGCAGCGAAGCTTTGTCGGTGTCGTACTGACGCACCTCGGCCGCGTGCCCCGCCAGCCACGTCCGGGCCGCCTCCTGTTCGGGCTGTGTCGTTAACGGGAAAACAGCCAGCGAGACAAGCGCCACCAGGATCCACGGCCACGGACGCACCGCGTAGTGCAGCACGTTGAAGAGCAATGTTCCTCCGACGGCATGCTGCTCGTTCTTCGCGGAGAGCATCCGCTGCGCCACAAAACCGCCGCCGCCCGGCTCCGCGCCCGGATACCAGACGTTCCACCACTGCACCGCCAGCGGCAGGATCAACACCGTCATTAAGGTCGAAAGATCGTGCGCGGCCGGTTGGATCAACGAGAGCTTGGGTGACACTGCGGGATGCGCGAACAATTGACTCAGCGAGGTGACGCCCTCCGCCATGCCGGAGTTGACCGCATACACGGCCGCGAAGATCGCGCCCGCCATCGCGATGCCGAACTGGTAGAAATCGGCCCACATGGAACCGGTCAGCCCGCCGAGCGTGGCGTAGATCGCGACACCCGTCATCGAAAAGAGAAGCGACAGCCCCGGTGAGAGACCGAACATGATCTGGCCGATCTTGATGGCCGCGAGCGACACGCCGCCCAGAATGATCAGGTTGTACACCACCCCGAGATAGACCGCGCGGAATCCGCGCAGAAACGCTGCGGGACGCCCGCTGTAGCGGAGTTCATAAAAGCCGAGGTCGGTGTCCAGCCCCGAGCGCCGCCAGAGCCCGGCATAGACAAACACCGTCAGCATTCCCGTCAACAGGAAGGCCCACCACACCCAGTTGCCCGCGACGCCGTTGAGGCGCACGATCTCGGTGATCAGGTTCGGCGTGTCGCATGAAAAGGTGCAGGCGACCATCGAGACG
>MWEJ01000203.1 GCA_002071025.1 Verrucomicrobia bacterium ADurb.Bin070
CGGCAAAGAGATCCCGCACCCGAACACCACGGCGCACCACATCGTCTGGATCGCCCTCCACTATGTGCCGGACGGAGCCAAGGCTTCTTACGAGATCACGCGCTGCGAATTCAGCGCACACGGCGCCAGCGTGGACGGCGCGGATAAAGGGCCGGCTTACACGTGCAGCACAGTGACCGTCAGCGCGAAGCTCGCCGCATCCGGCAAGTTGTATGCCACGGCCTACTGCAACATCCACGGTCTCTGGTCCTCCGAACGGGCCGTCGTTGTCGTGTGACGGTGTGAACGCTCAATACTGGATCGAGCAACTGCGTGCCATGCCGATTGCCTTGGCCTTTATAGGGATCGGCGTGGTTCTTCTGTTCTCTGTTCCGCTGGCGCTCGGACTCATCTCGGCCACGCTCTTTCTGATTGCGGGCGTGTGTTTTTTCCACGACCTCCGGCTGTCACGCCGGGGATGCCGTGCGCAAGGGACGGTGGTTGACTTTATGCTGGAGGAAGAGTGCTACCTGCCCGTCGTGGAATTCTCTGACCGGAGCGGCGTCACGCGACGAATGACAACCCGGACGGGGCGTGGCATCAAACAACCCGCCTGCGGAAATCGCGTTAGGATCATTTACGATCCCGACGGCAAATCGGGATGCGAGATCGACACGTTTTTCCGAAGATGGGGCGTGACTCTCATGATCGCAGGCCTGGGCGTCCTCTTCGCGGCGGGAGCACGCTTTGCTGAATAACGCAGCGGAAACAAACGGCCATCCTGCGGCGCGTACAGACATGCGCCGACCTGCATGGCGGATCGTGTTTCTTACGACGCATTTACCGCACGCTCACTTTGCCGGACGAGGCGGCAAAGGCGCATCGGGTGCCCGTTTGACCGAGCAGTGCAGATGAACGCCAGAGCTGCGCGGCACCTCATACAGCACAAAATCAAAACCTGCCTGCCAGCAGAGTTTCGCCAGGTCGCTCAGGCTCACGCCCTCGCTGGTCAGATCAATCGCGCGTCCCTCGCAGTGCAGCGAGCGCGCCATATGAATGCGGTTCTTGTCGGCATGCCGGAAGGCGTCCTGCACCTTGAGCGTGCCGCCTTTTTTATCCAGCAGATTCACCAGGCGTCGCAGCGGCGCCTCCATGGCGCGGTGAATCAGATGATCATCCTCGTCATCGCCGGGGCCGTCGTGGTCGCTCTCGAACCAGACGCGAGGATCTTCAAACCGCACGAGATCGCGTTTTGGATCGAACGTCTCCAGGTCAATCGGCCCCGAGGCGTAGATCTCCTTGCCGCGCGGCAGATTCGAATCCGGCGGGAACGAGGCCGGCGCGTCGCGTACCGGGCTGAGCAGATCGGGCGGCGGCTCTTTGCGCGGCGTTTCAACGTCAGCCGCCGGCGGGGCGTCGGGCGGCGTATTGTCCTTGCGGCAGCCCTCCATACAGGCACAGATCAACAGGCCGCCCGCACACACCGCGACGGCTGCGGCCATCGCCCATTTCATCCATATTTTAAATGCATTCGGTTCGCCGAAATCTTGGAACGTCTCAGGCTTGGGGATCTTGTTCAAAAAAAGCATCGCGGCGGTTATCCTTCTCCTTCTTTGTCAAACACAGGCTCGGCATTCGACGGCGTGTCGCCGCCCAATATCTCCTTCACGGCATCGGTCGCCGCAGCCGCAGGGTGAGACGTGTCACGCGGCGCGAACAGCGTGACCTCATCCGCGGCCTCCTCCTTGCCGGCTTTCTTCTCCTTCTTGTGGACGGCCTTGCGTTCGCTGGGCCTGGAACGCTGCAGCGTGGGATCCAACTCGTTCAGTTCTTTGAGGCTGCTCAGCCCGAAATGGTTCAGAAAAGTCGCGGTCGTACCGTAGAGGAAAGGGCGCCCCGGCAACTCGCTGCGGCCGACAATCCGTATCAGGTGCAGTTCCATCAGCGCCTTGACGATATGGTCGACCGTCACGCCGCGGATCGACTCGATCTCCGACTTGGCGATCGGCTGCCGGTAGGCGATGATCGCAAGCGTCTCCAGTGCGGGACGCGACAAGTTGTTCGGGCGGTCCATCTTCAGCAGGTTACGCACCCAGCGGCCGCAGCTCGGCTGTGTCTGAAAACGGAAGCCGCCATTCAGTTCCGTCACCTCGATACCCAACCCCAGACGCAACAGCTCCTTGGCGATGCTCTCGACCGCGTCGCCGATCTCGCGCGGCGACGCCTCGGCGAACAGCGCGGCCGTTTCGCTGGCCGCGCCGTCCAGTTCCGCCACGTTTTTCAGGCAACCGCGGATCTCTTCGACAGAAAGCGGATGGTCCGCGCCGAAGAGCAGCGCGCCGACCACCTGCTGCAGGCTCGACGCCAACGGCAGTTTGACCTCTTCAGGACTCGACATGCTCGCCTCCTCCGATCACCGGCGGCGACAGCGGCTCGCCTGCGGCATCCTCCACCGGCAGAATCAGGATCTCGTGAAACGCAGCGTTCTGGTGGATCACGATTTGCCGCAGGCGCAGCAGTTCCAGCAGCGCCAGAAAAGTGACGATCACCTCGTTACGGTGCGATTCGGGATTAAAAAGCTTCGAGAATTCGAGGCGATGGCCGTCGCGCACCATCGCACCGATGGCCTCCATCTTGTCCGGCACCGACCAGCGGATCGGCTCCAGGTGCCCGAGCGGCTCCATCGGCGCGCGCGCCAGCACCTCCTGAAAGGCGGTCAGCAAGTCAAAAAGTCCGATATCGCCCAACGCCTGCCCAGCATCGGCCTCGTCTTTTTCAAATACGGGCTTATCGCCGCCGAACGCGAAGGCTTCGCTCTGCAAGGTCTCCAGTTCCAGCAGCCGGTCGGCAGCATCCTTGAATTTCTTGTATTCAACGAGCTGACGCACCAGATCGAGCCGAGGATCGATCCACGCCTCTTCGGACGGCTCATCGGCGGCGCGCGACTCGACCGGCAGCAGCATCCGGCTCTTGATCATCATCAGCGTGGCGGCCATGACCAGGAACTCGCCGGCGATGTTGAGATCCAGCATGCGCATGACGTCGAGATACGCCATATACTGCGCCGTGATCCGCTCGATCGGGATGTCGTAGATATCGACCTCCTCGCGCCGGATCAGATAGAGCAGCAGATCGAGAGGCCCTTCAAACACCTCCAGATCCACCTTGTAGTCGTCGGTCAGCAATGCGTCAAGCGCCATAGGTCACGGTCTTCCTGTGAACGACAACCCCACCGCGTCGCGCGCGCGGTCCAAGGTCTTGGCGGCCTCCGCGCGGGCGCGCTCGGCCCCGTTGCGCAGCACCTCTTCCACGTAGTCGGGGTGCGCCTGCAACTCGGCGCGTCGCGCGCGGAACGGCGCGAAGGTCTCTTCGAACGCCGCGGCCAGCGCCTTCTTGGCATGGCCGTATCCATAGTTGCCGCCGCGGTAGTTGGCCTCCATCTCCTGCCGCCGCGCATCATCCGCGAACAACTTGAAGAGCGCGAACACATTGCACGCCGAGGGATCTTTGGGATCCTCGAGCCCCTTGCTGTCGGTGACGATCTTCATGATGCGCGCCTTTGTCTCTTTCATGTCGCCGAACAACTCGATCGTATTGCCGTAACTCTTGGACATCTTCTGTCCGTCCAGCCCGGGCACCACCGCCACCTCGTCCGGAATAAAGGGTTCCGGAATCGTGAAGACTTCGCCGAACTCGTTGTTGAATTTGAGGGCGAGGTCGCGCGTGACCTCCACATGCTGCTTCTGATCGCGGCCGACCGGCACCACGTTCGACTGATAGATGAGGATGTCCGCCGCCATCAGGACCGGATACGCGAAGAGCCCATGAGACGGCGCGATCCCTTTGGCGATTTTGTCCTTGTAGGAGTGGCATCGCTCC
Organism: Verrucomicrobia bacterium ADurb.Bin070; assembly: GCA_002071025.1. Lineage (GTDB taxonomy): Bacteria > Verrucomicrobiota > Kiritimatiellia > RFP12 > UBA1067 > DUPH01. The sequence continues at coordinate 3,859 of MWEJ01000203.1, forward strand.
AGCAGCCCCATGGGCGTCACCGCCGAGAGCAGCCACGCCAGCTCGTGCACCTCCGGCACATCACTCTGACGGAAGAAGACCGTGCGCGCAGGATCGAGCCCGCACGCCAAGAAATCGAGCGCCACATCCCACGTGTCCTGCTTGAGCCGCTCGCGGTCATGCACCGAGGTCAACGCGTGGTAGTTCGCGATAAACAGATACGCCTCGCCCCGCTCCTGAAGCTGCAACGCCGGTCGCATCATACCGAAATAGTTGCCCAGATGCAGCTTGCCTGAGGGCTGAATGCCCGAAAGAATCCTCATGATTCGCCATCCCGCTGAATGTGTTAAAAAAGATCTTTTAGTATACCCCGCGCGCCTTGCGGACACAAGGCCGCTTTCGCATTTTGCGGCGTGACTTTACACGTGACTTTACACTGGATTTTCCCTGCAGAAGGAAGTAAGCTTACACCATGTAATACAGCGAAAAGGGGGATTGTGAAATGAAGGGGTTTTTCGCCGCGTTGCTCGTGTTACCGTGTTGGGTTCTGGCAGACGCCTCGCTGGGGACAGCGACTCTTCAGGCGGCTGCCCCTCAGGAGCGTAAAGCCATGCAAATTGTGATCGAGACCAATCTGGGTGCCTTGACAGCAGAACTGTACCCCGACAAAGCGCCGGTGACGGTCAGCAACATGCTCGCCTACATCGACGCCAAGTATTACGACGAGACCATTTTTCACCGCGTGATTGACGGCTTCATGATCCAGGGCGGAGGATTCACCCGGGACATGATGCAGAAAAAGACCAACGCCCCCATTAAGAACGAGGCAGACAACGGCCTCCGTAACGAACGCGGCACGTTGGCCATGGCGCGCACGATGGTCGTAGACAGCGCGACCAGTCAGTTTTTCATCAACCTCACCGACAACAGCGGGCATTTGAACTTCAAGGCCAAAACCGACGCGGGGTACGGATACTGCGTCTTCGGCAAGGTCATTGAAGGCATGGACGTGGTGGACAAGATCGCGAAGACCCCGACCGGGTTTTCGGGTCGGCACCAGAACGTGCCGCTGGAGCCGGTGGTCATCACCCGCATCCGACGCAAAACCGAGGCCGCCGCGCCCGCCACACCCTGAAGCGGCGCGCCCCCTGCATCCCCCCCCTATTCCATGTCAGCCAGCACGTACGACGACAAACACATACAGACCCTTTCAGCGATTGAGCACATCCGAAAGCGTACCGGCATGTATATCGGCCGGACCAGCGACGGCAGCCAATACGAAGACGGAATCTACATCCTCCTGAAGGAGGTCATCGACAACGCCGTGGACGAGTTCATCATGGGCTACGGCAAAAGGGTCGAGATCACCCTGACGTACAACACCGGCGAGGTGGTTATCCGCGACTACGGCCGCGGCATCCCGCTGGGCAAGGTGGTGGACTGCGTCTCGCAGATCAACACCGGCGGCAAGTTCAGCGATGATGTCTTCCAGTTTTCGGTGGGCATGAACGGCGTCGGCACCAAGGCGGTGAACGCACTCTCCACACAATTCGAGGTGCGCGCCTACCGCGACGGCGAATATTCCGAAGCCTTTTTCCAGCGCGGCAATCTCGTCTCGCAGAAGCGCGGAAAGTGTACCTCGCCGCAGCGCAACGGCACCTACGTGCGCTTCGCGCCCGACCCCGACATCTTCAAAAAGTTTCAGTTCCGCGAGGAGCACGTGTTGCGCCGCCTGCGCATGTACGCCTATCTCAACGCCGGACTGACCCTGGAACTGAACGGTGCCAAGATCGTCTCCGAGAACGGCCTGCTGGACCTGATCCACGACGAGGCTCAGTTTGAAAAGCTGTACCAGCCGTTCCATTACCGCTCGAAGACGCTGGAGCTGGTCTTCACGCACACTAACCGCTTCAGCGAAGAGTACTACTCCTTCGTCAACGGCCAGTTCACCAACGACGGCGGCACGCATCTTTCGGCCTTCAAAGAGGGCCTGCTCAAAGCGGTCAACGAGTTCAGCAAGAAAAAGTTCGACGGCGACGACGTGCGCGAAGGCATCATCGGCGCGATCGCGATCCGGCTCAAAGACCCGATTTTCGAGTCGCAAACCAAGAATAAGCTGGGCAATCAGGAGATCCGTTCCGATCTCGTGGCCGAGATCAAGCGCGTGGTCGAGGAGATGCTGCACCGCGAACCGGCCGAAGCCGCCAAGCTTATCAGCAAGGTCGAAGAGACCGGCAAACTGCGCGCCGAGCTCAACGCGGTCAAAAAGCTGGCGCGCGAGCGCTCGCGCGCGGTGTCCGTCCGCGTCCCGCAGCTCAAGGACTGCAAGCACCACCTGAACAAGCATAAAGGCACCGGGCTCGACACCATGATCTTCATCACGGAAGGTCAGTCCGCCGCCGGTTCGATCGTGAGCTGCCGCGACGTCAACTCGCAGGCGATCTTCACCCTCAAGGGCAAACCGCTCAACGTGTGCGACGCGAAACGCGACGCGCTGTACAAAAACG
>MWEJ01000204.1 GCA_002071025.1 Verrucomicrobia bacterium ADurb.Bin070
CCAGACACCGCAGGCGAACCGGTCATACAGGCACGAGGCGAACATCGCCCACTTGCCGCCGAACGAGTGCCCGACAATCCCGACGCGCGCGGGATCGACGCTCGCCTCTTTCGCCAACGCCTGATACGCATTGGCCGCCGCGTAGGCCAGCATCGAGAGCGGCTGCACCTTTGCGTCTTGCAGCGAGGGCCAGTAGAGCGCGAATTCGTTGCGCGCGGACGCCTCGCGCGTGCCGATGGAAAGCGTCACGAAGCCGCGCCGCACAAGCTGGAGCGCGAAATCGCGATAGGGCTTGCCGCCGATCCCCGCCGCCGTCTCGGGTTCATAAAACACCGTCACGACAGCAGGCCGCCGGCCCTCGCCCTCGGGCACCAGCAGATAGCCGTCCGTACTCTCTTCCGGCAGCCAGTTGAAGCGCACATGGCACCGCACAAACCCCTCGCAACGCTCGCGCCCTTGCACGCGCAGTGCCTGATTGGTGATCAGCGGCGGCCACGCGCCCATGCGCCCGTGCCACGCGCGCAGGATCTCTTCGCGCCGGCGCGGCCACGCCGCCGCGTCGCGCACCGGCGTGCCGTCGGCGAACAGCAGCGGCGAACGGTACGCCTCTGACGCACCGGCCGAGTCTGGCGGCGGCACAAAGGCCGACGGGGGCAACGCCGGACCGTGCAAGGCTGCAAAAGCCACGTCCAGCGCCTCAAAACCTTGTGAGTCAAGATCCAGCTCAAGAGGCACCAGCGACGGCTTCTCGTCGGTCCAGAGATAAGGGTATACCGCATAGGTCGGCAGATACGCAACGGCCGGTGCCTCCTTGGGCCATGCGGCTCCGACCACGTGCGCCGTCTCTCCGTCAAAAAGCGTGACCAGCGGCTTGATCCACGCCGCGGCTTCGGGGGTGAAGAGGGTCGTGTTACTGGGAATATGCCACCCCGCTTCAAAGCAAGGATCGCGCGCAAGACGCCGGCGCGGCCACGCGCCGGCTTGAAGTGAAAGGGCCGCATACGCATTTGTGTCGACCGGCAGGCGGGTCCACGAATACCAGAGCTTGCCGGGATCGTGACGCCGCACCGCCTCCGCCGGGAAGTCACAGAGACGGCGGTCCGGCGGCGTGCCGCCCACCCAGATGATCGTGCCGCCGGCCTTGCGGTACGCCGCCAGCCGGTCCGTCAGCATCGACGGCTTCAGCGTGACGTACTCGCCGGTCCGCTGCGCGAAGACGATCACCTGCGGAATGCGCGCAGCGTCGATCCCCTCCGCCATCACCGTGCGCACATCAACCAGCGCGGCGTTCTTGAACTGACGGCGCAGATGATGGACCGACTGCGCCGCCAGCACGCGGTCGTTGAAGCCGAACATCCCCTCGTTCATGCGCCAGGTAGGCTCCGCAACCACGCCGATAAACGGGCGCCCCGGGCGCTGCGGGTCCGTCAGGCCCTTTGCGAGAGAGTCATCCTGCAGGCGGCGCGAGACCGTGAAGGCCGCGCATGCGTCACGGTAGCGTTGCCTGAGCGCCTCCGTGACACCGGGCACATCCCCCCCGCCGCCCGCGGCCAGCCGTTGCGCCGCCAGGAAGTCGCCCAGCGTGCGCTCCACCGCCCAGCAGCCGAGCACGGCGAACTGCGCGGCGAGCGCGTCGCGGCTGGCCGCATCTTTATTCGCGGACCACGCGCACGCATGCCGCAGGATCGGCACGCCGAGCGGTGCGCACACCTCAACCCCGCGTATACCTGACAGCATGATCTCCAGCACAGTGTCTTCTGCAGAGCGCCCGGCATCGGCCGCGACCACCTGAGCGACATGCGCCTGCCAGACGGCGCGCGTTTCGGGCGTCGACTCGATCCAGGCCAAATCCAAGCCGCCGATGGGCTTGCCGTTCGGCAGGCGGAACGCCCAGTCGCGGTCGCTCCAGCCGTAGGTGGCCAGATGCACGATGGGGTCATGGTTGCAGGCGACCATGTCGGCGGTGGAGTGCGCCAGTGCGCCCAGCCAGAGCGAGACGCTGTCGGCGCGCTTTTCGCGCAGCGCCCGCGTCAGCAGCGCAAAGGCCGCCGCCCGGCCCTCGTCCGCGTGAAACGCTCCGCTGTCCTTCATGGCGCGCGCCGCGAGAAACGCCCGATCCTCGGGCGTCACGCGCGGGTTCTCCGCGAAAGCCGTGCGCGCATCGGGGTAGTGGTTGTCGCGGCAGAACTGCTCCAGCCGATCACCCTGCAGGGCCGTGAGCCACGGCTCAGGCAGGCGTGCCGCGACTGCGCGGGCCACCACGTCGTGACCGCCGCCCCAGCCGCAGGCGAACCACGGCACGCTCATCCAGCCTGCTGCGATCCACCACAGACTCTTCATCCAGCACTCCGTTCCCACAGCGCGCGTACCGCTACTTTTCAAACAGCACGCGCGTCAGCTCCGCCAGTTGCTCGGACGGGATTTTGATGCGTTTCCGGTCGTAGGTCATGAGACCGTTGATCTCGCCTTCCACGTCGGTGGTCTGCGTGTAGACGCCGCCGGCAATGCCTTGTGCCCGCAGCTCATTCAGCATGCGGATCGAGGTGGCCACGCGCTCTTTGTATTCCGCCTCGTTTTTCGGCAGGCCGCCGTACCCCCAGTTCTCCCGCTCGGCATCCCACAGATGCCCTTTCACCGGATAGCCATGCCCGCCGAACTCGCCGACGACTTTGACGAAACCGTTGAAACGCCCGCCCAGATCCTGGTCAAAGGGAAAGCCCGGATGCGGATAGCGATGGGCATCCACGATGTCGCCCACCGGCCAGAAGTTGCCGCCGCTGGCGATGTTGACGAGGCGCGTCGGGTCGCGTTGCACCACCCACTTACCCACATCCATCGTGCGGTGCTGGCCCCACGCCTCGTTGAAGGGCACCCAGCAGACGATCGACGGGTGGCTCTCCAGGGCGTTGATCATGCGCGCCAGTTCCAGCATGAAGTGGTCATGGTGTTCGTCCGGCCACTCCGCGTCTTTCGGATCCGGCTTGAGGAAGGTCCACGACGCCCCCTTGCCGCCGCTCACGTGGTCCTGCCAGACCATCATCCCCAACCGATCACAGTGGTAGTAGTAGAGGCGCGGTTCGACCTTGATATGCTTGCGGATCATGTTGAAGCCAGCACGCTTCAGCCAGTCGATCTCAAACGCCATCGCCTCTTCAGAGGGCGGCGTGAGCAAGCCGTCCGGCCACCAGCCCTGATCCAGTGGCCCCCAGTGGAACAGCACCTCGCCATTCAGCGTAAAGCGCAGATGGCCCTGGGCGTCCTTAACCTTGCCGACCGTGCGGATACCGGCATATGACGCGACGCGATCCACCACCTGCCCGTCGCCGTCCAGCAGATCCAGTTCAAGCGCGTAGAGGTGCGGCGAACGGGGCGACCACAACTTGGCGTCCGCAACGGTCAGCACGACCTCCAGACCGGCACGGCCCACGCTGTCCGCCACCTGGCGCTCGCCATCCTTGACGCGCACGGCTATCGCCCGGGCGCCGCCCTCCACATCGGCAGTGACCTTGATGGCGCCGGCGGCCGCGTCGGTGTGGATCACCAGATGCCGGACATAGCTGGCGTTGACCTGTTCCAGCCATACCGTTTGCCAGATGCCGGAGACCTGGGTGTACCAGATGCCGTGCGGGTTCAGCGTCTGCTTGCCGCGCAACTGGAAACCCTCCTGCTCGTCTTCCACACGCACCAGCACCTCGTTCTCGCCGACCCGCACCGTATCCGTGATATCCAGCGTGAACGGCGTGTTGCCGCCGCGGTGTCCGCCCGCCTCTTTGCCGTTCACCATCACCCGGCACCGGTAGTCGACCGCCTCGAAATTCAACAGGGTGCGTTCAGCGGCGGCCACCGTAAACGTGCGCCGGTACCACAGCGCCTGCTCTTTCTGCAGCGCTTTCTGCACGCCGCCCAGCTTGGATTCCAGGCAGAACGGCACGCGGATACGCCCCTGCCACTGGCGGGGAGGCTCGCGCTGCGCGACAGGCGTGACGGCGTATTCCCACAGGCCGTTCAGATTCTGCCACTGCTTGCGCCGCAATTGCGGACGCGGATAGCTCTGCCAGACGTTCTCATCAGTCACCCGCTCGCCCCACGGCGTGATCAGGTCGCTGCGGAAGAGCTCACGTTCCGGCACCGGCAGGGCCGGCATCTGGTCGGCATCGACCAGATGCGCGTCGATGAACTGTCCGCCTGACTCCTGCCTGCAGGACACCGCCAGCAGGTTCTCGCCGGGCTTGACGAGCGTCCGGTGCTCCTCGGCCAGCGGCACGACTTTGTAGTCCTGAAGATAACCTTTGAGCACCAGCACACGCTGGCCGTTGAGGAAAAACTCGGCGTCCTCGTCGTGATGGACCAGCAGCGCGGGTTTTTTCAATGCGCCGGCCAGCGGCACGCGTTTGCGAAGCCAAATCGTCTTTGTGCTCCACACGGTGCCCACGCGCGCGCCCGGCGTGCCGACCGTGCCGAAGCCGCCGTTCCCCGTCTTCCACGCCGCGTCATCATACGCGGCGGTCTGCCACGCCCCCTGCGGCGGCTCAAGCGTGTAACGCCATTGATCCACGACCTTTTGTGCCAAGAGCGAAACCGGCAGCGCCATACAGAGCGCGGCCCAAACACCGTAACCATTTCGTGAACGCATAGGCCCCTTTCCCGCGCGGCGCCTGCTGACACCCCCATACGTCAAACAGGCAAGATATCCGCACACTTCTTTTATAGATACTGTCATCGAATGTTAACACATTCCGCGTGTCCGGGCAACACTGAGCATTGAGGTCGGCGATTCCGAATATACCCCCCGGATTGATCCAAAGCCGTCGGTCCGGCGCGGTCTAGAGTTCCGGAGACGGTTCGGGAGGAGGGAAAGGCTGCCGTGCGCATAGCGCCGGACTCGGTGTTGCATGTTGTGACGGGGCGGGCTTGGGACTTCTTCGTGCGCTGGCCGGTTATGTGACGAAGCGCATCTGCCTGATGACGAAGTCTTCCGGCGGAGGGCCGAGCGAGCGCATGCCGTCGGCGATCATTTGCGCGAGAGCCGTTTGGGAGGTCCGCCTGGCCCAGCCGTACAGGCGGGCGAGGTGGCCGTGGTAGAACAGCTCCCAGATGATCTGGGCACACTGCATGACGGAGTAGTAGTTCTTGCTCGCTGTCTCGTTCGCGCAGAAGGCGTGCCCAAGCCCGGGGCCGTTGTTCTTCTGTGTGTTGAAATGGTCTTCGATACAGTGCCTCTCCCTGCCTGTGGCGGCGCACAGTGCGGTCACGCGGCCGGCGGTCAACCTGTGCATGTTGAGCGGCATACTCACGTGCGTTCGGGGCCGTATTTTTCTTTCGACTCCGCGCTTGCATCTGCCACACCCTAACCGGCATAATAATAAATCCTTTTGGGCGGCTATCTCAGTTGGTTAGAGAGTCTGGTTTACACCCAGAATGTCGGGGGTTCGAGTCCTTCGCCGCCCACCAGCCTTTTTACCCCGTTTTTGTTGAAAAATCACAATAAAAACGGGGTTTTTATTTTGCCTGCCTGCAAAGTGATGTTAACTGAAACACAATGAAAACGTCTGCTTCCCCACCACTAATTCCACCACTAAAAACACGTTTCAACAAGGCAGGCGTGCATATTTTTGATCTCAAAAAATTGAGATTCTCATAAACACCGCATCGACCTCCATCAAAAATACGTTTTTTACCCATTTTCGCCCAAATACGTCTATCTAACAGCCCGAATTTGCCGGCCGAGGTCCCTAACTCCGAAGGACCGCTCTTAAGCAAAATAGGTGAGGCGCAAGCAGTTTCCCCGCCTGCGCCCACCCCTACCGAGCATCTTTTTAACTCTCCTCACTGTGAAGGAGCAAGGCACGCATCCAGCGCGACCGCAAGATCCGCCACACCGGGCCGGTTCAGCTTCCTGTCGCAGACCAGCCCGCCCGAGGCGTCCCAGCGCGTGACGCGGACAATCGGCGCGTTACCCCCGCCCGTCCAGCGGTAGGCCGCGTTGGACTCCCACGGATTCATCTCGCGCAACAGAACAACGTCCGACCGAGCCGGAATGCCTGATGCCAATAACTCGTTCTCAAACCTTGTGCAATAGCTGCACAGGGGGTGTCCAGCCACCACCACCAGCGTCTTGCCCGCCGCCCGCGCCTCGACCGCGGCGCTTTCCACGTCCGCGTTCGGGTTCAGCGCTCCCGGCCGCCCGGCGGAGGGAGGCGCGGCCCCTTCAGCCCCTCCGCCGTCAGGCGCGGCGCTCACCGCCCCGGGCCGCCCCATGTACGCCGCGCCCAAAGACGCACCCAGCTCCACAGCACGCACGAAGGCGAGGCTCGCGTCGTTCTG
>MWEJ01000205.1 GCA_002071025.1 Verrucomicrobia bacterium ADurb.Bin070
ATATTTAAGGGAATCGACGTCGAAGCCCTATCCAACTGGTCGTAGGCCGCCAGACTCTTTGGAAGTGTTTCCAAGCGTTCACCCGCCCACACCACAAAACGGATCGAATCCTGATAGACGGTCAACTTCTCATGGTCGAATAGCCCGTTCATGATGACAGTGTAAGAGCTCGTGCGTGCCACATTCAAGATTATGATTACGAGCAAGATTACGATTACGAATCACGGACCCCAACAGAACTGCCATGCGCCCGGCGCTGGGGTGAGCGCCGGGCGTGTAAAAACGAGTCAGGCAAGCGCCTCGCTTCTTAAAAAAGACCCGCACGGCGGGGCTGATCCGCGCCTGCTTCATAACGGCGACGCATCGCAGTGTTCCCCGGTCGACTTGCGATGCGGTCAACTCTTCCTCCTGCCTTTTTCCCTCCTCCTTATTCCTTCCTCCTTTCTCCCTTCTCCCCCTGTCACTACTTTTAGCGACATGACGGAGTGGCCCTTTTTGGGTTATCGTGACCTTGCTTTTAAGAAAGGGTTCCTTATGCAAACGATTAAAAAGGCGATTCATTACGGTGTGGCAACTGTTTTCGCGGCGTTCCTTATGGTTCAGTCGGCATCTGGCGGCGTGTTTGACGATGTCGCGGCCTGGTGGCATTTCGATTATGACGCGGACAGCGACAACAAGGCGGATGTCGGCGAGATCAAGGACCAACGCGCCTGGGACGGATCCGCCAAACACGCTTCATCTGTCAGCGGCCCGGTCGGTTCACCGCAGTGGACAAGTGCTGAAGGTAATCCGTCAGGAGGCGTTCTGTACGGAGGCAAATCCATGTTGTTCAGTCCGACAACCAGCGGTGCAGCCTGCTGGCCGGCGACATTTAAAGTCAATGGCTTCGGCGCCCCGGGCAGCGCAACCTTGGTCATGCGTTTGCGCTGGGACGGACTGGCCGTTGGGTCTGAGACATGGACGCAGATATATTTCAACGGCTTTGACTGGGCAAACTCCGGAGGGTGGGTTTTCGGTTTGCTGAACGGTGTGCCATATCACTATACAAGGAAGGGTAATTTGACCGGTTTGGGCACCGCGCTGACGGTTGGCCAGTGGTATGACCTAGCCGTGGTTCTCACCGACAACGGGGTCACTGATACGGTGACCTGCTATCTTTGGCCGGATGGCGGATCACCTACTAAAGTGACCAAGTCCGGGGATGTTGTGCCGAGCAATGCAGGTGCATACACACAGTTCGGTTGTGAATTCCAGTATGGCGGATTGACCGATACCGCGAATGCCAGACGTGCCTTTAAAGGAGCGATTAACCACACAGCCATCTGGACCCGGGCCTTGAGCGAGGGAGAGGTCTACGAGGCGCTGCGCGCGACACATCCGGCCACGTTCCGGATCGGTCTGGACAACGGCAGTTTGAACGACTTGCGCGCCGAATATGAGACGACGGACGAATATGCGGTCAACGCTCCATGGCACACCATGCGGCGCGCACTGACGACGGCGCGACGGACCGTGACGATCAAAGCGCCGATGACCGCCTTGCAGGCGCAGATGGATCAGGTGGTGCATGTGGACACGACCACCGGCGGCAGTCTCACGCTGATCGTGAATAGCACGACCAATGAAGTGAAGGCCACCGGAGCCGACAAGCAGATCTCTTGGTTTATACCCGCTGAACAGTTCGTGACCGGCACGAACAGCGTCACCCTGCGTTACGACGGCGCTTCGTGGATCGGCATCGACTGCGTCGAGATCGGCGGCACCTGGCAGGTCGGTGTGGCGGACAATAATTACGCGGAATTCGAGGCTGAAAGTCTGGCGCCCGATGATTTTTACATCACAAATCCGAATTTGAAGGCGCTTGAGCGCGCGGTCGTCATCGGCGGGGAGAAAGACATCAATCTGCTGTTCCCGCTTTCAGCCGAGTTGGCCGGCAACTATGCGTTCACCTACACGACGCGGCTGATCAACCAGGGCGGGGGGGATGATGCGCATATGCTGCAAGTGCTGGTCAATGACACGGTCGTGCAGAGTCTGCCGGGGCAGCCCAACGGCACGACGGTGACTGTGCGTATTGATCCGGAGTATCTGCAGGCGGGCCAGAACAAGCTGACGTTGCGCTACAATGACGCTGCAACCGGATGGATTCTCTTCGATTACCACCGGCTTGAGGTGCGTGAACGTCTCGGCGGCACGCTGATCCGGGTTTATTGACGGGGGACTGTCCGGCCAACGGTCGGACAGCCTGCTTTCGGACGTTCGGGAGCGGACGGCTCGGCGAGCCGTCCCTGCCATGACAGGCGACGGGCGACTGGCGACCAGCGATGGTGGGGCAGACTGCCTCTGCGGCTCGTGAGGACACTCGCTCCCCAGCGTGAGTCTGATCGCAGGCAATGCCCTGTACGGCAGGACGTCCCGGGCCGCCGAAAACGAGCCGCGTTCTTAATAGGGAGGAATCAGATGCAGATGAATATTTTGATGATGACAGGTCTGGTCAGCGCGCTGATGCTCTCCGCCCGCGCGGGTTTTGTGGACGCGACGGCGGTCTGGTTCCCCGGCGGCGTGATGTCAAACGGCAGCGACAGCGTCTCTCTGGTCGACTTCAACAGTGACGGGTTCGTCGACGTCAGAAACGGGAGTTTCTTATACCGGAACGACGGCGAGGGGCATGCGGTCTATGCCGGCAAAGCGTCCGTCAGTTACGTCTGGGGCGATTACACCAACGACGGGCTGCTCGACCGCTTCATCTGGCTGGGCAGCGGCTATCTGAATCGGCTCAACAACAGTGACGGCACCAGTTTCACGACCTACCACAATGACGCCGTCATGCCGCTGCTGCCCCCCGCCGAAGTCAACGGGGAACTCGTCTATGACAGCTCGACCCGTCAGGGCGCCGTGTGGGGCGACTGGGACAACGACGGCTGGCTGGACCTCTATGTGACCGGGTACGAGCTGAGTTATAGCGATCCGTCCGGATTCCCCGACGCGGTTCTGATGAACAACGCCGGCGCTACTTTTTCAATGACCGTCCTGAACGCGACCACCAACAACCGCGCGCGCGGTGTCACGGCCTGCGACTTCGACCATGACGGCGATCTGGACATCTATGTCTCCTGCTACCGCCTGCGCGAGAACAACCTGTGGCTCAACGACGGCAGCGGCAACTTCACGGACGTGGCGACAGCCAGAGGCGTGGCCGGGGAGGGGACACTGAATTACGACCGCGGCCACACTATCGGCTCCTGCTGGGGCGATTTCAACGAGGATGGCTACTTTGACCTCTTTATCGGCAATTTCGCCCACTCCGATGTCTCGCAGGACCGACCGATGATGATGCAGAATATGGGGCCTTCCGGTGGATATACCTTTGTGAACCGCTGGACCCTAGACGGTGCCCAGTATCAAGAGTCTTACGCGGTGCCGATGGCGGCGGACTACGACAACGACGGCGACCTGGACCTCTTTTTCACTACCGTGTACGCGGGCGACACGTCGCGCCTCTGGCGCAATGACGGCAACTGGATTTTCACCGACGTGACCGCTTCTTCAGGACTGCCGGCCACGCTGGGGCAGACGTACGGCGCGGCCTGGGGGGATGTCAACAACGACGGCTTCCCGGACCTGCTGACCAACAACAAGCTTTTCATCAACCAGGGCAGCGCCAACAAGTGGCTCAAGGTGCGTTTGCTGGGCAACGGCACCACCGTTAACCGTTCGGCCATCGGCGCGCAGGTGCGCATCGCACTCAGCAACAAAATACTCGTGCGCCAGGTCGAGGGCGCGTCCGGCAAAGCCAGCCAGAATGAGATGACCCTGCACTTCGGGCTGGGCAGCCGCACGACGCCGGTGAACCTGACCATCACCTGGCCGGACGGCGCCACGCAGACGATCGAAGACGTGGCGCTCAACCAGACGCTGACCGTCACCGCGCCCGCCGCCATGAGCGTCAGCGCCCAAAGTCTGACGCCGGTCGCCGAGCGTGGCAGCTCCGCGGCGGCACAGAGCTTTACGGTGCAGAGCGACTCGCTCCAGCCCATGGCGTTCGAGGTTTCCGACAACGCCGCTTGGCTGTCGCTTTCGCCCGCCAGCGGCACGGCAGAGGGAGGAGCTGCCGAAAGCGTGCAGGTTACATACGACACAGATGCGCTGGCCGCAGGCACCTACAACGCGACGATCACAGTCGCGAGCGCAGATGTGACCAACAGCCCGCAGACCGTAGCGGTCACGCTCACGGTCGTGCCGCAAGCCGGCGACCTGCCGATCGTCGAGTCGTTCGAAGCCTACGCTGCAAACACCTTGCTGGCCAACGTCAATGGCTGGAGCGGTGACCCCTCTGCCAGCGTTATGGCGTTCGCCTACACGCCGACCTTGCCGCCGGGCTATCCGGTGCCGGAGGCGGGGCATACTCAGGTGGCGGTGCCTGGCAATTCTCTGGCACGTACGGTGAATGGCGCGGAAGGTCAAAATGTCAACATGGATTTCATGATTCAGGCCAAAGCGTTTGAGGCTGCGTTGCCGATCCTCTTTGAGGAAGGCGGCCAGATGTTCTTCGGGGTTGCTTCGAACGGCGTCTTGCACGTGATGCACATGGCTGCTGAAGGGTCTGGCTGGACGCGGCGTTGGACCGATCTGGGCATGCCCGCGTTCGCGGACGGCGCGTGGGTGCGCATCAGCGTGCGGACGGACTACGCCAGCAACCCGGACGACACCTTCTTCCAGCCGCGCGTCAACGGGTCGCTTTGTCCCTCGCCCTATGCGTTCAAGTCGCCCACGGATCTGAACTCGCCCGGGACGTGGTATCTGTGCGCGGACACGCCCGGCAAAGGCGGCGGCGGCGCGAAAAAAATCTCCGGCATCGAAATCAGCGGCAAGGGCAGGCTGGACGACCTGACGGTCACCGTTGCGGATCAGCCCTTCGCGCACACCGGCGCGACCTCGACCAACGGCGTGCCGCTCGTCTGGTTCGACCAGTGGGGTTTGGCGCGGTTCCCCGGACTCGATTACGACGGCGACGGCCTGGACGCATTGGGCGAGTACACCGCCGGCACGGATCCGGTCGATCCTGACAGCAGTTTCCGCATCATCGACACCTGGATCGAGAACGGCAGCGTGTATCTGCGTTTTCTGGGCAACGACTCCGGCGACAGCGCGCCATACGTGATCGAGCGGCAGGCCGGCGGACTGATGAACGGGGGGTGGACCGTGGCGGACCCGGCGGTGCCGCGCGCGCAGGCGCCGAACGCGGTCAACACCTGGTCCGAGCCGCTGCAGCCGTCCGGACCGGCCTTTTACCGCGTCAAGGCACCGGCAGCGGAATAGCACCGTTCATACCAGGACAATCACCCACCGATTACCCGCGCTGTTCTGCATCTCGCGCTGTTCTGGCGGAGTGGGGGCCGATTTGTTACACTCAACCCCCATTTATGAGACAGAGTAGACCTATTCGTAAAACATTTCCGATCAATGCGATGCTGGAAGGACGCCGCGTCGTGGTCGTGGGGGGGGGGCGCGTCGGACAGCGGAAAGTGGAGTTGCTGCTGGACGCCGGCGCCGAGGTGACGCTGGTGTGCCCCGCGTGCGTCGAAGAGCTGGCGGCCCTGGCGCGCGCAGGACGCATCCGTCACGCCTGCCGTCCGTTTCAAGACGCGGATGTCGCGGCGCATGCGCTGGTGTTTGCCTGTACCGACGACAAACATGTCAACCGGCATGTTTTGGACGTCGCCCAAGCGGCGCGCGTGCCGTGCTGCTGCGCGGACGGCAACTGGGCGGACGGGGACTTTGTGACGCCGGCGATTCTGCGCACCGGCGATGTCATGATCGCGGTATCCACTAGCGGTAAATCATGCCGGCAGTCGCGCCTGATCAAGGACAACCTGCGCAAGCATCTCGATTCCATTGAAAGTTCGGACCTGCTGGTGCTCGGAACCAGCCATGAGCACCTCTCGGCGGAGGAGCGCGCACCTTATCACCTTGCGGCCCGTGAGCGCGAACTGCTTGGCGGCATGATCCGGCAGATCTGGGGGGTGCATGAGTTCTTCATCCTCAACACCTGCAACCGGATCGAAATCGTGGCTGCGGTTTCGCAAGAGGCTTCGACCTGCGGGATTTTGCGGCGATTGCTGCGATTGGACCAGCTCCGTCCCGATCTTTACTACATGAAGCATGGCTTCGACGCTTTTGCGCATCTCTGCCTGGTGACCGCGGGCATGGATTCGCAGACCCCCGGCGAAAGCCATGTGGTGTCGCAGATGAAAGAGGCGGTCGATGAGGCCGTCACGTTCGGGTGGGCCGGTTCGATCATCCGCGAGTTGGCCGATGCCGCG
>MWEJ01000206.1 GCA_002071025.1 Verrucomicrobia bacterium ADurb.Bin070
CAAGGCGGGCAGCGGCGCGCACGTGCGTCCCGGATGCCTGTTCGAGGAAGGCTCATCGATCGCGCACAGCGTGGGTGTCAAGCAGACGGTCTTTCTGCCGTGGGTCACCGCCGGCAGCCTGATCAACTTCTGCGATGCGCTGATGGCCGGCGGCACGGGACGCAAGGACCATTCCGAGATCGGCTCTTCCTACATCCATTTCAACTTCACGCCGCACCAAGACAAGGCCACGGCCTCGCTCGTCGGCGACGTGCCGCAGGGGGTGCTGCTGAAGCAGCCGGCGATCTTCCTCGGCGGACAGGGCGGTCTGGTCGGCCCGTGCGTGATCGCCTACGGCACGGTGATTCCTGCCGGGCAGATCTGGCGCGGTGACATCACGGCACCGGGGCATCTGGTCGCCAAGCCGGCCTTTCGCGCGCCCATCGATATGCCGTATGACGCGCGCCTCTATCCTTCGGTCAAGCGCGTGCTGCGCAACAACCTGCGCTACATCGGCAATATCGCCGCGTTGGACATGTGGTATCGCGTGGCGCGCGCGCGGTTCATGCTGGACGATCCGTACGCGGCGGCCTGCCACGCCGGCGCGCGCCGGCGTCTGGCCGAGATTCTTGACGAACGCATGGCGCGTCTCGACGAGCTCGCGCGCAAGGTCGAGCGTTCGCTCGCGCTGGCACCCGGCGCGGCGGCGGTCGGCGAGCACCGCGTGTTCGTCGAGGGTTGGCCCACGCTGAAAGCCGCCTTGGCTGATTGGCTGGACGCGCGCGAGCGCGCCGCCGCGCCTGAGACGGTCCAGGCCGCCATCGCGGCATGGCCGTCCGCCGACTACCTGAGTGCCGTGCAAGGGCTGCCGACCGACGCCGCGCAGACGTTGGCCGGCTGGCTCGAGCAGACGGTCAGCGCAGCATCAGAACCGTGCCCCCGATGCTGGTGAGCAGCAGGTCGTTGCCCTGCTGGAGCAGCTTGAACTTCTCCGGGAAGCCGCTGAGCGCGGGCTTGCCGGTGATCGCGCCGGTCGCGATGACGTAGCTGGTGCCGGTGATCTCCGCAGCGGTGGCGGGCACGACGGTCAGGGCGCTGAGATCGCCGCCGGTCAGGAGGCGGTCGCTGGCCGCGCCGAGGATCGTCAGGCGGTACTCGGCGCCCGCGCCGAAGGTGACGCCGCTCAGCGCCAGCTCGCCGATCGCGTCATCGCCGGCCGGGCTGATGATGAAGCCCGCGCCGAGCGTGCCGTTGGCCAGCGTGCCGCTGCCGGTGACGGTGACGCCGGAACGTGCGCCACCCAGATCAAGCGTGGCTCCGGCGGCGACATCAAACACCGCGCCGTCGAAGAGGCCCTCCGCGCCCTCCGGCCGCGTCCACTTGTTGACGAGATAGTCCTCGATGTCGGCGCGCTCTTGCTCGCTGAGCATCCGGTCGAAGAGCAGCACCTCGCCGATCTGGCCGCGGAACGTGGTGCGGTGGGTGTTCGGCCGGTAGCCGAGGCAGAGCGGCGTGTCGGACGTGGCCCAGTTGCCGCCCAACGTCTTGCTGACCCTGGAGGGCACTCCGCCCGAACGCCAGCCGGTGATGATGTTGGTCGCCGTGGCGTCCATCATGTAGACGCTGGCGGCGGCCGCCGGGAGCACCGGCGAGATGAAGAGATCGTCGCCGTTGTTGCCGTAGCAATTCCCGAACGCCCGGTCGGTCAGCTCGTACATCGTGCGTGTCGCGTTCTGGTTGCCGAAGGCGACGACCGCCTGCTGGTCGTCTGCCCCGGGGTCGCGCGAGAGCACGGCGACCAAGGTGCGCGGCACGCTGCCGCTGATGCCGGTGTTGGCGGCGGAGCGAAGGCCGGTGGTGTTGCTGTCGATCTTCAGCATCGGCCGGCCAGCCGCTGAGTAGGAGGTGGCATCTGTCATGAGCAGCGGCCCTTGGAAACCGGATTGGAGACCGGCGTCCATGGATGTGCCGCGCGTGCCCTTGTTGACGAGGGCTGTGACGCGGCCGGCGGTGTCGGTGGTGACGGTGTCGGGATCGGAGGGGTCATACCAGATGGCCGGCGCGAGCGCCGTGATCGCCTCTGCGCCGGGCGCAAGCCGCAGCGTGCCCTCGGCGACCGTGACGGGCACAGCGGCGTCTTCCGGCGCGGCCAAGCCTTCGGCGGTTGTCCATTTCTGCCGGAGCATCTCCATGAGCTGTTCGCGCTCGACAGTGGAGAGGAGGCGGTCGAAGATGAGGATTTCGCCGATCTCGCCGCGCGCGCTGCTCTTGGAGGCATCGATGCGGTTGCCAATGACGAAGCGCGAGTCGCTGGTGTTGAAATTCCCTGAGACGGTCAGGGAATTGTAATTCTGGCCGTTGCCGGTGCGCCAGGCCTCCGAGGTCTTGGCGCTCGTGAGCTGGGAATAGACGACGTGGGCGACCTTGGCGTCGGGGCGGGGCGACATGCTCAGGTCGTAGCCGGAGTAGCCGCCGATGACGACGGAAGAGTCGTCGGCGCGGTCGCCGACTTCCCACATCTGGCCGGCGGAGGTGGCGCCGAAGCAGGTGTAGGCGGCGGTGGAGTCGGACTCGCGGGTGAGGACGGCGACAACCGTACGGGGGACGGCGCCGGTGATGCCGAGGGCTTCTGTCGAGACGAGCCCGGTATTGTTGGCGTCGATCTTGAGCATGGGCAGGCCGGAGGCGGCGTAGGAGAGCGCACCGGTGGCGAGCAGGGGCGGGTTGGAGAGGTTGGGCGAGGCCGTGGGGGCGGCGTCGAGGGCGGCGCCGCGGGTGCCCTTGTTGGCGAGCGCGATGACACGCCCTGCCCCGTTGAGGGTGACGGCGGCCGAGTCCGAGGGGTCGTACCAGCCCACGGGAGCGAGGGTCCGGACGTAACTTTGGAAAAGGGCTTCGGGCGATGGAACCACCGGCGCGGCCGTGAGGGTGGCCGAGCCGGGGCCTGTCTTGGTGAAGGACTGGGCCGAGAGGCTGCCGTTGATGAGGCGTCCGCTCTCGATGGCCACAGGCTGGAAGTTGGTGACCGTGGCGCCTGCCAGGTCCAGCGTGCCGCCGGCGAGGGTGAGCGCGCTGGCCGGCGAGAGGGTTTGGCTGCCGGCCGCGAGGCGCAGGGTGCCGTTGGAAACGATAGTGGGGCCGGTGTAGGTGTTGGCGGCGGCCAGGTTGAGCAGGCCGGAGCCGAGCTTGGTGAGGCCGCCGCTGGCGGACGTGCCTACGGTGGCGGAGGCTGCGGCTGCGGTGCCGCCGCCGCCGCGCAGGGTGACGGACGGTGCGGACGTATACCCCGTGCCGGACGAAGTCACGCGGATGGCGGTCAGCGTGCCGGTCGCGGTGTCGATCTCTGCGATGGCCGTGGCGCCGGAGCCGTTGCCGCCCGAGAAGAGCACGGCCGGTGGCGCGATGTAGCCGCTACCAGGCGCGGTGACGGTGACGGATGCGACGCCGAGGCCGGACGGCGCCTGCAGCGGCTGGTCGAGTGTGGTGCCGCCGTCGGCGCCGGGCGTTTCGATCACGGCGCCGCCCGCGTAGACGTTGAGCATGGCCGGGCTGTTGTTGCTGCCGGTACGGACCAAGGACGACGCGGTATTGCCCTGATCGGCCACGCGCAGCACGCCGCCGTTGAAGGCGATCGCGGCGGATGCCGCGTTGCCGGCGGCGTTGTTGCCGCCCTTTTGGAAGTAGCGGGCGGTCAGCGCGCCGCCGTTGAGGTTGACGTACGCTTCCGGCGCCCCGTTGCGATTGGCGAGGCGGATCTCACTGTTGACGACGGCTTGGGCGTCGTTTTCGAGCGTGAGCACGGCGAATCCGTTGGAGTAGTTGTTCTCGCCTGTCCATTCGCCGAGCTGGAGGGAGTGGCCGCCCGTGTCGAGCACGCCGCCCGCCAGATGGAAGATGCCCACGCCGGCCCGGCAGGAGAAGGTGCCGTTGTAGTAGTCGCCGATGATGCCGCTGGCGGGGGCGGCCCCGGTGTTGATGCGCAGGGTGCCGCCGCGCTGTTCGATGAGGCCGGTCGCCCCGCTGTTGCGGCCGAGCTGGACGTAGCCCTTGTTGGCCAGTTCGCCGCCGTCGAGGCGGTAATAGCCGGAACCGTTCTCGCCGATGCGGCTCTCGTTGGCGGTGCCGCCCGTGTTGGTCACGACCCCTGCGGTCTGATAGACGGCGCCGGCGGAGCCGGTGCCGTTGCCGACGAGCAGCCGTCCGTTGGCGACGGCGCCCTCGCCGACATGCAGGACGGCGCGCGAGTCGGATGCCGCGCCGACGAGCAGCGCCGGCCCGGCCCGGCTGTAGCCGGGATCATCCGTGTTGAGCGCGGTGCCGGCCAGTCGCAGGACGGCGCGGGCGGCGGCGTCGGGGGCCGCACCGACGGTGACCGAATAGGTGTGCAGCGCGTGGTTGCCGGTGGCGGTCAGGTCGATCTCGCCGTTGTACACATCGACCGGACCCAGATCGGGCGCGTTGCCCGTGAGGTTGAGCGTATACGCGCCCAACTTTTTAAGGCCGATGAACGGGAAGTCGCTTGTGAAGGCAAAGTCCTCGTAGCAGGTGTCGAAGCCGAGGGCGGTGGTGCCGGATGTCGTGAAGACCGTCTCGTCGGCCAGGGCCGCGAGCTGCGCGGCGCTGAAGCCGTCGGAGGAGGTGCCGGAGGCGACGCGGGCGACGAAGGCGCCGGTGTCGGAAACGGTGAGGCCCGCAGCGGCTTGCGCGCCCAACGTGCCGGGGGCGACGGCGTAGAGGTTGCCTTGCGTCACGGAGGTGGCGCCGGCGTAGGTGTTGGCCGGGTTGAAAAGCCAGAACCAGCCCTCGCCCTCTTTGAGCAGGCCGCCGTCTCCGCCGATGGCGCCGGTGATGGCGGCGGTGCCGCCGGGAAGGGCATTGAGGCGCGACGTGCCGGCGGCGAGCGACACCGGTCCGGCCCAGACGTTCAGGTTTGTGTCCATGTTGCCGTTGTTGACGCGGAAATAGGCGTTGTCCGCGAGGTGCAGCGACCACAGGAGAGGGGCAGTCATCTGATACAGACAGACGCCCGCGCCGGCGGCGGCGTCGGCGACCGTGGCTGCCGAGCCTTGGAAGTCGCTCTCCTCAAAGCGGAACATGCCGCCCGCGACCTGCACGGCCGTGCCGGCGGTCACGTTGGACACCGCCGCCCGCACGACGGAGAATTCGCCGCCGCCGTTGACGGTCAACGCGTGGCCGCCGAAATCGAAGCTGCCGTTGCGCACGTCGAAGCGCGAGGCCGAATAGACGGCCGTGTCACCTGAGAGCGCCACGTTCCTGAAGGCGTTCTGCTGGCTGACGCCGCCGCTGTGGCGCAGGGCGCCCAGGCCGTCCGGGCCGGCGCCTTCCACTGTGATCGGATTGGCGATGGACGCGGTGCCCGTGACGGGATTGGCGGTGGCCGGCGCGATGGCGATGTCCAGTGCACCGCCGTTCGCGATGGAGACGGGGCCGATGCCGAGCGATCCGTTCTGGCCGGAGTAGAGGGTGCCGCCCTGGATGAGGGTACCGCCCGAGAAGGTGCTGGGACGGGCGAGGGTCAAGTCACCGGTTCCGGTCTTGCGCAACGTTCCAGGGCCGCTGACGGTCGCGCTCATGACGGCGGCGTGGCCGGCGGGCATGTCAAGCGTGAGAAGTCCGTCCTGGAGCAAGAGCGGGCCGGTGAAGCCGAGCGGTCCGCCGAGCGTCACGTTGCCGGGGCCGGACTTGGCGAGCGCGAGGTGCGTGCCGTAGGCGTCGGCTACACCGGCCGCGACGGTCAGCTCTGTGGCCGGGTTGTCGTTGCGCAGTGACAGCAGCGTCTCGTCGCGCTGGGCGGCGATCTGCCACTTCTGCATCAGGTAGGCCTCGACCGCCGCGCGGTCGTTGTCCGAGAGCGTGTAATCGAAGACAAGCGCTTCGGCCACATCGCCGGGCCCCGAGAAGTTGGCGGCGGTGTTCGGGCGGTGCAGCAGGCGGATGGGGGCGTCGACCGTGGCGAAGGCGAAGGTCTTGGTGCCGAGCAGCACCCCGTTGCGATAGCCCGCGCCGGCGTCCGGCGTGTCGTTGAGGCCCGAGATAAAGGTCAGCACATTGTGTCCGGCGGGCGAGGGTGTGGTGATGTCGAGGTCATTGGCCTTGGTGGAGAAGGACGTGGCGTTATAGCGTTCGCAGGTGCAGAAGTCCTGATTGTTGCCGGCGTCCGACCCGAGATAGAGCGCGTAGAAATTGTTCTGCGAGACGTGGTGGCGCGCCACGACCAGGAAGGTGGTGCGCGG
>MWEJ01000207.1 GCA_002071025.1 Verrucomicrobia bacterium ADurb.Bin070
ACCGCGGCGGGCGGCCCTGCGGCTCCGCTCCCGGCGCGGAGGAGACCGCCCAGCAGTCCGACCCCTTCGGCCCGGGGTCCGGCGCGACGTTCTCGGGCACGTACGACGGCGGCGGGAACCTGACGGGCGGCACCGTCACCGCCGGCACCCCCGGCGCATTCACGCTCCCGTCCGCCGCCGGCGGCGGAGGCGGCGGCACCGGCGGAGGCGGTTCCGACCAGCCCCCGCCGCCGCCCCCGCCTCCCGACGAGCCGCCGCCCTCGACCCTTTGCCTCATCTCTCCCGCGGTGTCCCACTACGGCGGCACGACGCACTGCGGCTGCGACTACACCGGAACCGACTCCTACCCCTTCGACAGCGCCTGCATCAGGGAGGCGTGGCGGAATTCCGGCGGCTGCTCGGAAGAGGAGTCCGCCGGGTTCAGCGTCTCGCTCGGCTCCGAGGCGCTGGACGCGCGGTTCACCGTCAGCATCAACGGCGCCGAGTCTTCTTCGCACACGTGGGAAGACGGCGAGAGCACCGCGCATGCGTCAGTTGCCTTGGACGGCACAGATGTGTGGGGCACAGACGTTCAGCGCGAATCCCAAATTCCTGAAGGGATCTGCGGGTACATCTGGGACGACGGGGAGTGCGGGAGCTGCGGCGGCTGCGAGAACGGCGACTGCTCCCAGGCGGAAGGCGAAAGCCCCGGCTCTGTGCGGTTCAGGATCCCGCTGGGCTTCACGGGGAAAAAGCAGATGGCCGGGTTCGTCTGGTTTCATCTGGAGACACCCCAGGCCATAACGCCCGCGACCTTCACCGTCACGGGCGACGCGTCCGTGCAAACGGAACACGCCAACGCGGGCGGCGCCCTGAGCCGCGCTTACAGCGCACTGCCCGGCGGGCGCGATGTCCGGTTCGTCCCAGTCGACGGCGGCGTGCGTGTCTCTGTGCGCGACACGGGCGACGCCGCAGAAGACCGCGCATGGCTGGTCACGTCCGACGCCGGCAGCGTCACCTTCCTCAAGACCGACTCCGCCGCCAACACCGAGCTGAACGTCACGTATGCGCAGCCATGGCCCGGCTACTGGGTGCGCACCGACAACGCCACGGGGCTGACAAAGGCCCGCTACGTCTCGGGCAGTGTGACCAACGACGTCGAAGTCACTCAAGAAATCGCCCGCGACGCGGCTTCGCTGGTTCTCTCCGGCCACAGCTCTTCGCGCACGCTGATCGGCGCGGGGCCCGCAGCCGTCGTCCGCGAGATCCAGCGCGACGAGTGGGACGGCGCGGCGCAGGCTTGGCGAGAAACGCACATGACCTGGTGGGCCGACAGCCTGAACCCGCTGCTCAACGGCCGCCCGAAATTCAAGTACGGCGACGGCGGCGACTGGGAATACCGCGCCCACGACGCGCGCGGACGCGAGACGCTCCGCGCGGAGCCCCTCGACGGTTCGGCGCACCCGTTCTTCAAGGATGACGCGCAGCCCTTCGCGTTCTCCCCCGCCGCGTCCTACGGCTCCCTTACCGGCCTCGTCACCGTCACATCCTACGCACCCGCGCAGGGCGACGGCGACGCGCTGAACGACTCCCGCAAGCCCCGCGAGGTCTCCGTGTACGCGGTGCGCGGCGGCGTGCCGTCGCTCGTTTCCCGCGAGTGGCGCGTCTACGCGCGCGCCACCAACGACGTGTGGCAGACCGTCACGCAGCGCGTCACCCGCGCCGCGTCGCAGGCCGCCGGGGCGGACGACCCGGCCAACGCCCGCACCCTGACCGTCGCCTACGCTGACGATGACGACGCCGTCCCGGCGCTGCTGCGCGGCAGGCCCCTGCGCGAAGAGCGCGGGGACGGCGCGATCCTGACATGGGAATACGCGCTCGACGCGGCCACGCTCACCGTCACCGCGAGGCGCGGCACGGCGGCGCATCCCGACGGGCTCGCGTACGTCAGCACGTACGGGGTCGAAACGCTCGACGCCGTTTTCGGGCGCGCGCTCGGCCGCGAGACGCGCCTGTATACGGGCGCTGCGGGCGGTGTGCTGCTCGCCTCGGAGACGATGACGTATGACGCCCAGGGCCGCCTGCTCGCGACGGCGTATTCCGACGGAACGGCGGAAACCAGCGTCTGGGGCTGCTGCCGGCTTGACGCCAGGATCGGCCGCGACGGCGCGCGCCGCGACTATGGGGCTGTGCCCGGCAACGGGCACTGGTCCGTGGTCGAGGAAACGTCGCTCGGCGCCCTGCCCGGCGCGGGCGGCGCGCACCCCGCCGTAGAGACGTTCACCGACGCGCTGGGGCGCGAGACCAACAGCGTCCGCTGCGTGTGGCGCAACGGCTCGCGCGACTCCGCGTACGCGCCGCTCGCCACCCGCACCGCCTACCCGTACGGGACCGGCGGCTACACCGTCACGACCGACCCGCTCGGCGTGCAGACCCTCACGCGCACTCACTATGAAGGCAACGCCAAAATAACGGAGACCGCCTCGGCGGGCGTCACCAACCGCACCCTCCGCGTGCAGGGCGGCGCGGTTGTCGAAGAAAAATACTGGGACGGCAAATGGACGCGCGAGACGCGCTCGACGGCGCACGACGCGGCCGGCCGCCGCGTGGAGACCGTCACCGCCGAAGCCTCCGACTGCCCAGCCTTCGCCAAGTCCGTCACGGCGTATGATTTCCTCGGGCGCGAGGTCAGCGTGGCAACGCCGCTGGGCGTCACCTCCAACTTCTACGAAGGTGCGTCGGACCGCGTGCTCCGCATGTCGCGCACCGGTTCGCCCGACACGCTCTACGTTTACGATGAGATGGGCAACGTGACCGCCACCGCGCTGGACGTTGACGGCGACGGGCAGGTGTCGTATGCGGGAGCCGACCGCATCAGCTCGGCCGCAACGCGCTACGAGACTCTCTCGGGCGACTGGTGGCGCGTGACCTCCTCGGCCGTCTGGAACCAGACAGGCGTCGACGCCTGCCTGACCTCATCCGTCATGCGCGCTCGCGTGACCGGGCTTGGCGGTGCCGCGCCCTCGCGGGTTTCCGCCACAGCGATACTGACCGCGCAGAGCCAGACCGTCGACGGGCACGGCAACGCCACGCTCAACTCGATGTACACCGATGCGGGCTCGGCCGGCGCATGGCAGGTCACGGAGTCGCCCTTCTCGACGCAGGCCGTGATCCGCGTTTCAACGGCCGGCGTTCCCGTGACGGACATCTCGGCATCGTGCGTGACCAACGCCTTTGCCTATGACGGCTTCACCCGCCGGACCGCCGCAACGGACGGGCGTGGCAACACCTCCCGCACGTCCTACAATTCTCTTGCCCAGGTCGATTACACTGAAGACGCGGCATCCAACCGCACGGCGTACGCGTATGACGCGCTCGGGCGGCAGGTCGCGGTTTCCTCGCCGCTCTCCAACACGGTCTTCACCGCCTACGACAGCCTCGGCAATGTTATCCGGACATGGGGCGCGGCATACCCTGTCGAGTACGGCTATGATTCTCAGGGGCGCAAGGTTTCGATGAAGACCTTCCGCGCCGAGAATGGCGACGGCGACGAGACCCGCTGGCTGTACGACAGCGTCACGGGGCTGCTGACCAACAAGGTCTACGCGGACGGCAAGGGCACCGCCTACGGCTACACGGCATCAGGCCGTTTGGCCACCCGCTTCTGGGCGCGCGGCGTGACGACCGGTTACGCCTATGACGCCTTTGGCCAACTCACCGGCATCGACTACAGCGACGCCACACCTGATGTCGCCTTCGCCTATGACCGGCTCGGGCGCATGACATCCGCGACGACCCCGGTCTCAACCAACCAGTTCGAGTACTCTGGATTTGACCTCGTGACCGAGACCCAGAACGGCATGACAATCACGCGGTCGTATGACAGCCTCCGCCGGTCAGCGGGCTTCAACATCGGTGCCGACTGCGCAGTCGCCTATGGCTACGACAATTTTGGTCGTTTCGCCTCTGTCTCATCCTCTGTGGCTGCGGCGTCCTCTGTGGCCAGCTATTCCTATGTGCCGGGCGCTGACCTTGTCGCCACAATGACCAACTCATCAGGATTCGCGTGGTCGCGCGTGTATGAGCAGGACCGCGAGCTTATTGCAAGCGTGGAGAACGCCTTTGCGGCGAATTTGATCTCGGCTTACGCCTATGAGAATGACGCCGACGGCAGGCGCACGCTCCGCATCGATTCGACCCAGGCCTTGTCCGTCACCAATGCGTTCAACTATAATGTCCGCAACGAAGTTACGGGCGCTGTCATGTATACCAACGCATACGGCTACGTTTACGACCCTATCGGTAACAGACTGTTCTCTTCTCTCAACGCCGAGACGAACAGCTACACCGCGAATCAGCTTAACCAGTATTCGACAGTCGTCGAAGGCGCGCCCATCGTGCCTGTCTACGACGAAGACGGCAACTTGACCGCTTTCGGGCCTTGGACATACACATGGGATGCGGAGAACCGGTTGACCTGCGTCATGTCGAATGGCTTTGCAGTAGTGACGAACGTCTATGACCACATGAACCGCCGTATCGCTAACATTTCGGGCAATGCTCAGCGTACTTTCCTATATGATGGTTGGAACCAGGTGCTCGAGACTTTGGCACAGAGCAGCAGTGTCGCCACCAACTACTATACGTGGGGGCTGGATCTTTCCGGTTCGCTTCAGGGCGCGGGCGGCGTTGCGGGGCTGTTGACTGTATTGCAGGAGGGAATTCCCTGCTTCCCGTGCTATGACGCAAACGGCAACGTCACGGCTTACGTCGACGGCGACAGCGCAGTGGTAGCCCGCCGTGAGTACGATCCTTTCGGAGGCACTATGATCGAGGCGGGGCCTCTTGTCCGCCGACTTCATATCTGGTTCTCAACCAAGTACGTGGACGAGGATACAGGGCAATATTATTACGGTGAACGCAATTACTCACCGGAACTCATGCGCTGGCTAAATCGTGATCCGATCGGAGAAGAAGGGGGGCTAAACGTATACGTGTTTAATTTAAATTCGCCAATACAGTACTTTGATTCCGTTGGATTGTCTTCATGGGCTTGGGTAGTTATCGATTTAGGCAAACGAAACGCTATCGTCAAGGCGGATAACTCATTGCGGAGAGGTCTTACAGAAATAAATAAATGGTATTTTCGGGTTGTGCCAAAGAAGGCCGATGGTAATTGTTGTACTCTGGCGACTGAGGCTGCGATTGCTGAGGTGCAGTATTGGTGGTCGGACGGTGTTCCTGGGGCTGATAAGAACAACCCGCGTGCACACGAATTGGGTCATGTCAACAGGATACATCAACAATGGCAGCTCCTCGAGTCGGAGGTTGTTGGTATCAATCCTGGTAAGATTCCTTGCGCGAAAGTCCAGTGTTTTGCCGATGTTATGTTTTTGTATAGAGACGCCTTTTTCTATTTGGCAACGGCCATTGAATTTGGATACGACGCTCGCTTTGGGCAAAATACTGGAGGTAACCGTGATGCAGCCGAAACGCAATTTAGGAGTTTGCTGGAACAAGCTCGGCAAAAGCTCGAGCAGTGCAAAAAGGGGAAATGAATTTGTTGGCCTCAACATTTTCTGGTTTTTCCTGACATTCTTGTGGGTAGGGTGTTTGCGAGATACGTCTTTTATCGCATCAACACATGGGGGCGGATTATATCGAATCCCCGATCCAGGCGTTGTGAGAGATTTGCTCATCTTTCAAATATCAGCACTTGGCCTGAATGTTGGGGAAATGTCGACAAACACGAACCAACTGGCGCAGGTAGAGTGTGTAATTACATTTCATGGGCACAAAATGAATGGGAAAATCACCATGAAGCACATGACTCAAAACAACGATTCAGAAGGTTCTTTGGTTTTACCCAACGTTTCTTCTCAAGTGGATGTCAACGCTCATGCCGTATCGGCCACAAACGAGATCATTCGTGTGCGCGAAACTCTCGAAACCATTTTTTCATCATGTGTTGAAACGGGAATTCGATAATTTTTGACATCTATGTCTCGAAAGAAATGCAAATGGTGGAGGTTATCAATGAGACCAAATGATGTCTGGCTGATTGTTTTCCGTGCCTTAGGAGTGTGGTGCAACCTGCTTTGCGGTTTGTTGTTTCTTTCAGTAAGAAATGAAGTCAGCCACTTCTGGCCGCACTCTCCGCCTGTGCTTGTTTCTGTTCTTTACCCCATCTCAATCGCAGCCCGCCAGCCAGCGGCCAGTGCAACACTGGCCGCTGGCTGGCGGG
>MWEJ01000208.1 GCA_002071025.1 Verrucomicrobia bacterium ADurb.Bin070
TACCTGATGAAACTTCTCCGGTCGGACGCCGGCCCCGCCTGCCATCTCAAAAAAAATTAGATGCGTCGGCCCTGGCCCTGACAATGCCCCGCCTTGCCGCTCCACGTGTTCTTTGCTACTCTTCCAGTCACTTGGTGACACAGGGGAATATGGTATAAGCTAAGATGGTGAACAACGACAGAGGAGGCATGCCTTGATCACGCGCGAACCGGTTTATACCGACGCGCCGGCCACGGCATGGGACGGTCTGTGGCGCGCAGTGCTGCTGGGGCTGGCGGACATCGGCCGCGCGGGCACGCTCACGGTGCAGGCGCTGGCAGGCATGCCACTCATGCTCTTGGCGAGCCGGCGGCGCCACGAATGGGTGCGGCAGATGTACCAAATGGGGATCAAGAGCCTGCCCGTCATTTCGGTGGTCGGCATGTTTACCGGGATGATTCTGGGATTACAGGTCGGCCTGGAACTGCGCCGGTTCAATCAGGAGATCTATATCGGCTCAGCGGTCATGGTTTCCCTCCTGCGCGAAATGGGACCTTTCATGACCGCGCTGATCCTGGCAGCCTGCGTCGGATCCTCGATGGCCGCGCAGATCGGCACCATGACGGTCAATGACGAGGTCGCGGCGTTGGAAATCATGTCGATCGACCCGGTGCGTTTCCTGATGACGCCGCGCATGGCGGCGATGGTCGTCATGACGCCGTTGCTCTCGTTCTACACGTGTGTGCTGGGCGTGATCGGCGGCGGAATCGTCGGACTTACCCAACTGAATGTGCCGTGGGAGCAGTACATTTCGATGGCGATGGACATCGCGCGGATGCGCGACCTCTATGTAGGGTTGTTTAAAGCTTTGGTCTTCGGGGTTGTCATCACAGGCGTCTCTTGTTACGAAGGATTCACCACGCGGCAGGGTGCGGTGGGGGTGGGGCAGGCTACACGGCGTTCGGTTATCACCTCCTTCCTGCTGGTCCTGATTCTCGGCTATACCATCACGCGGATGTTTTACGACCTATGATCCGTTTTGACCATGTCACCAAGCAACTGGGCGGGCGCAACGTCCTCGACGATCTCACCTTCGACATCAAGAAGGGCGAGATCTTCGCGATTGTCGGTCCGTCCGGAACCGGCAAGAGCGTGACGCTCAAGCACATGGTCAGGCTGCTCACGCCCACGCGGGGCGCGGTGTGGGTTGACGAGGTCGAGGTGAGCGCGGTGAACGGCGACGAACTGGCACGCATGCGAGAACGGTTCGGTTACCTGTTTCAGGGCGGCGCGCTGCTGGGCTGGATGACGGTCGAGGAGAACATCGCGCTGCCGCTGCGCGAAAAGACGCGCCTGACCGAGTCACAGATTGAGGAGCGCGTGATGAAAGCGCTGCACGCGGTCGGCCTGGAACAGGACGGCGGCAAGTATCCCAGCGAAATCTCTGGCGGCATGCAGAAACGGGCGGGGCTGGCGCGCGCCATCGTGCGCGAGCCGGAGATCGTCCTCTATGACGAGCCGACTTCGGGTCTCGATCCGGTCACCTCGCGCACGATTGACCAGTTGATTCGCCGCTTGAACGTAGAACTGGGCATCACCAGCGTGGTGGTGACGCATGACCTGCAAGGGGCGCTGCTGATTGCGGACCGAATCGCCATGTTGACCGGCGGCCGCTTCGTGGAGGTCAGCCCGCCGAAAACATTTGTTGCCACGGACCAACCGGATGTCCGCGGTTTTCTTGACGCCCAGTTCATTTCGAAAAAGGGGCTGGAAGGCTTTTGAGCGCAAGGTTGAAGCGTGACGCGCGCGTGATCCGACATGAATGGATGAGGAGCGACGTATGAGTCTGAAAAACAACAAAGAGGTCTTTTCCGAGGTGATCGTCGGCCTGTTTATGGTCGCAGTGCTGGGCTTGTTAGTCTATTTCACAATCATCATATCGGGGATCGATGTTCTGAACGGCAAGAGCAAGGTGCCGGTCACCGTGCGGTTTCACGATGTCGGCGGGCTCAAGGTGCGCGATTCGGTGATCTTGCGCGGCATGACGGTGGGATCGGTCAATGACATGCGCCTGGAAAACAGCGGCGTGCGCGTGACGCTGCTCCTCGAAAGCGGTGTGCGCTTCAAAGAAGGGTACAGGATCTCCGTCAACACAGGCTCGCTGCTGGGCGGTAATTATCTGCTGATCGAGGAGGGGAAGGGGGCCGAGGTGCCGCGCGGGACTGACCTTCAGGGAGAGACGCCGACGAACTGGATGCGCGATCTGGGCGAGATCGTGGCCAACCTGCGTGAGGCGACCGAAGGGGGGCACCTGAAAAACATCTTGACCAATCTGGACGCGGCAGTCGTCTCGATCAAGGACGCGGTCGCGCGCGTCGAGCAGGGCAAAGGCACGCTCGGGAAACTTTTCTCCGAGGACATGACGCTTTATAACGATCTGTCGAACGTGGTCGCGAGCCTGCGCTCCGTGGCGGTCAAGGTCGACAGCGGCGAAAATTCACTAGGGCGCCTGATCAACGATGATGGCAACGTCTATACGAACCTCAGCGCCTCGGTCGCGAATTTGAAAGTCATCTCTGACCGGCTTGAAAAAGGTGAGGGCACGCTCGGCCGGCTGCTCTCCTCGGACGATACAGTTTACTCCGACCTGCAGGCGGCCGTGGAAAATCTGAAAAAGGTCTCGGCCCGCCTTGAGAACGGCGAGGGTTCGCTGGCCAAGCTGCTCAAAGACGACAACGCGGTCTACAACGATCTGCAGGCGACGGTCGCCAACCTGAAAGAGGTGACCGACCGGCTTGTCCAAGGCGAGGGCACGCTCGGGAAACTGTCCAAAGAGGATGAACTCTACACCGACGTCCAGGGCCTGATCAAAGACGTGCGTCAGACCGTCGACAACTTCCGCGACACCACGCCGATCAGCGCCTTCGCCAGCTTGATCATGGGCGGACTGTAAAGTTGGAGTGCGGAAGCTTGCTCCCGCTTTCCAAAGCGGCGGCAAGCCGCCGCACTCCAAAATTCGTGTCTTCGCGCCTTCGCGTGAGAATCAACAACCTTTGAGTCCTTGGTTCCCGGCAATCGGTTTGCTATGCTGGTTTCATGTCTGAACCCGTGCAACCCGTACAATCCGATACGTTCTGCCTGGCCCCGCTGCGAGGGGTTACGGTCAGGACCTTTCGCAATCTTCACGCGCTCTGGTTCACGCCGCCCGACCGCGCGGTGGCGCCGTTCATTCCGACTTTTGCAGGGGAAAAGATCAAGCCGCTGCTGCTGAAGGATGTTGATCCCGAACTGGGGCAGGCCGTGCCGGTTGTGCCTCAGGTGATCGGAAAAGACCCCGCCCAGTTGCGCACGCTGCTGCATGCGTTCAAGGCGATGGGCTATCGTTGTGCCGACCTCAATGCGGGTTGCCCGTATCCGTTTATCGTCAGAAAAGGCCGCGGTGCCGGCCTGATGCGGGACGAAGCGTCCTTTGCCCGCATGCTGGAAGTCGGCTGCGAAGAATTGCCTCAGGGATTTTCGGTAAAGGTCAGGCTGGGCATTGACCGGTCGGATTTGTTGGCGGCGCGCATGGCGCTGATCAACGGCTTCCCGTTGCGGGAGGTCACCATCCACGCGCGTACCGCGCGGCAGATGTATACGGGGGCCGTGGACTTGCAGGCGTTCTCTGCGGCGCTGGAGATGTGCCGTCATCCGGTCGTTTACAATGGCGACCTGCGCGCGCGAACGGACTTCCTGCTGCTCAAAACGCGCTTCCCGCAGATCACGCGCTGGATGGTCGGACGCGCCGCCGCCGCCGACCCGTTCGTCTTTGCGCGCCTGACCTCGGCGATGCCGCCGCCTCGTGACCCGTTGCGTCTCAAGGGTTTTCTGGATGATTACCTCGCCGCATGCGAGGAGGAGTTGTACGGGCCGGTCTCGGTATTGGGGCGCATGAAAGAGCTTTGGAGTTATCTGCATCAGTCGCTGGCGGGCGGCGAGCGGATCTGGAAAGGGGTGCGCGTATGCCGTGCGCTGCATGAGTATCGGCGTGTGGTGGACGCGGTGTTCGCTTCGTTCGCGGGGTTTGTGCCGGACGTGGCGTTGCGCGGCCTGCACCCGGACGGAAGCGACTCGACCTGTTTCTTGGGCGAGGCGCCGTATGAAGGCTGCGATGATCACCATGAAAGGCCGTGAGAGAGGGTTTGTCCGCCTGGTGTTGATCGCGGGCGTGTTGCTGGCGGGTCCGCTTCTGCGGGCCGCTCCCGCCATGTCGACGGCCTATGCCCTCAAGCTCTGGACGGTGGAGGATCGTCTGCCGGGTAGCCCGGTGGTGGGCTTGGCGCAAGCCGGCGACGGGTACCTGTGGCTGGTGACGCGCGTGCAACTTATCCGTTTCAACGGCGTTGAATTCTACGAGGTGGCGGTGCCGGCCGCCGTACGCGAACAGACCGGCGAGTTGTCCGGTGTCTTCTGTGGGCAGGCCAAAGGCGTGTGGGTCTATGGGCCGGACGGCGTGGCGCGCTATCTTTCCGGAACGTGGCAGGTCTGGTCGGCGGCATCGCTGCCTGGAACCGTCGGGCACGTGCTGGGTATGGTCGAGACGCCGGACGGCGTGGTGCGCGCCGTGGCCGAGCGCGGCCTGCTCGAAGCGGTGACGGCCGAAGACGATGCGACGACGCAGTTCGCCGTCAAGCTCTGTCCGGTGCCTCCGGATGACCGCGCGACACTGGGGGCCGTGACCGATGCCGCCGCAGACCGGGCGGGAAGCATCTGGATGACCGCGTGGAACGGGCTTGTTGAATACCGCGACGGGCGGTTTGACGACCAGAGCATGCGCCTGCCTGATTTTCTGGTCGAGGCGGCCGATGGTGTGCATGCGGGCCGTTCGGGCCGCCTTTGGGTTTACGGACCGAACGGAGTGGCATACCGCGAGAAGAACATCTGGACGCCCATCGGATTTCCCGAAAATGCCGGAATGGCCACTGTCATGCTGGAGGTCTCGGATGGCGGGCTCTGGATCGGCAATCCGACCGGCATGTTCCGGTGGGACGCGGGACGTTGGCAGCGAATCGAGGAACAGGACACGCCGGGCAGCCTGTCGGTCAACACGCTGATCGAAGATCGTGACGGCACCCTCTGGGCGGCGTGTGACGGCGGGCTGCTGCGCATCCGGGCGAAGAGCGTCGGCACGCTCGTCGCGGAAGGTCGCGCCACCGCAGGCACTGCTTATGCGCTGCGCCGCTTGGCGGATGACAGCGTGTGGGTGGGGTACAAAGGGCGTGCGGTGCGGTTGACCGGCAAGGAGGGACGCTTGCTTCAGACGCTCTACCTGGATGCCGACGTGCCGGTGAGCGCACTGCTGCAGGATGCCGCGGGACGCGTCTGGATGGGCACGCTCGGTGGTGGTCTTTTCATGTACTACGACGGGGTGTTAACGCTGGTTACGCAGAGTGATTACAGCATGCCGGTGGTACATACGGTTTTCACCCTCTCTGACGATCCCAAGCTGGGCATTTTGGCCGGCACGCCGCAAGGGTTGATGCGTGTTTCCGCCGCCGGCGAACTTGAGGCCGCAGCCGTTTACGGGTCGCGCGTGGCTGAGCCGGTGCACGGCCTGCACCGCGATCCGGACGGGACGCTCTGGCTGTGCAGCGAACGGCTTGGTCTGTTGCGCATCCGGCCGGACGGCGGTAAGCTGGTGATCGGCCCGGAGGCCGGGTTGGCCGGTTATCCGCGCGTGATGGTGCGCGATACGGCCGGCAATCTCTGGGTCGGCACGACCGCCGGCCTGTTCCTGGTCTCGCGCGACGCTGTGGTGCCGATCGGCCATCATGTCGGCGGCTTCGATGACGCCGTGCTGCAGATCGCTGAAGACGCGTTCGGGCGGCTCTGGCTCGGCACAACCCGCGGATTGCTGTGTGTGTATCTCGAAGACCTTGAACGGTTGGCGCGAACGACGGCGAGCGATGAGGCGGTCGCGGTGCGCATGCTGCATCTCGGCCGTTCGGACGGCGTGCCCGGCGGGCGCTGCATGGGCGGTGCGGCCTCGTTCGGAGGGCCGCGCCGGGGCAACATCTGGTTCCCGTTTGAGAGCGGTGTGGCGGTGGTGGATCCTGCCAAGACCGAGTTCTCGGGGCGTCCGCCGGTTGTGGCGATCGAGCGTGTGCGCGTAAACGGGCAGAACGTCTTCGACAATCTGGTGCCGCAG
>MWEJ01000209.1 GCA_002071025.1 Verrucomicrobia bacterium ADurb.Bin070
TAGGCTTGTGCCGCGGCAGAGGCCCATCGTCAGCACGCCCGCCACGGGGATGCGTTTCGCGCCGCCGTTGTAGAGAATGATCAGGGCGGCCAGTACGGCTGCGGCATACAGCGCCAGACGCCCGGCAGTCAGCGCCAGATTGAGGCCGGAGAGCGCCATGGCGATGGCGGCCATGCGCGCTTGCGGCACGGTGATCTCGCCCGACGGCAGCGGCCGGTCAGGCCGTTCGGCGCGGTCGGTCTCGATGTCCATCAGGTCGTTCAGGATCAGGCCGAAAGCGTACAGACAGAGCGAGGCGCCCGCTGCGGCGGCCATCGCCAGGCCGTCTGGCACGCGCGACACGGCGGCGGCCGCCAGCAGGGTGCCGGCGACGGGGTCGCCCGGCACGGTCAGCAGATTCGGCAGCCGCAGCAAACGGAACCAAGGAGCCAGCGTCGGGGTTGAATTCATATAGCGGCCACATTAGCGGCACGGCGTCGCGGCGTCAAAGCTATTGTGGTGGATGGTTAATTGTCCGATTGATGCCAGGTCGATGAAAAACCGATTAAAAACCGGTTGACTTTCAATAATTTACTGATCTAACATGGCGGTGTTCTAAACATGTATGTTTCCAGAAAGGAACAAACATATGACAAAAAGCTATGCGTTGTCGCGATGGTCGCGTGTCAGGGTTGCCGCAGTGTGTGTCTGCGAGGTGGGCGGTTTGTCTGCGGGCGCGCATCGGGTCCGCGCGGATTTGGCGCCGCCTGTCGCGCAGGAGGCGGCTTCGGTAGTCCAGCAGGGCTTTACTGCCCGCTGGTCGGCGGTGCCCGGGGCGGCCGCCTACATGCTGGACGTCTATCGATACGACGGGGTGCCGCCCACGACGGTGCAGGAGGGCTTTGACGATTATCCGTCCAGCGTGCCGCAAGGATGGGAGATCCAGAACGCCGGTGGGGTTTACACCAGCGCGTCGAGCGCGGGGGTGGCGATCCCTTCCGTACGGTTCTCGGAAGACGGCCATTCTTTGATGACGGCGACGTATCCCGCTGCCGTCACCCATCTGTCTTTCTGGTACAAGGGCAACAGCGTGAGTAATTCGGTCATCCAGATTGCGGCGAGCAACGAGACCGGATGGACGGTGCTCGAGAACCTGCTGTTGACCAACAACGCGGCTGCGACGCGAAGCTATGCGCTGTTGCCCGGTGCCGCCTATACGCGCTTCAGGCTGGTTTATGACAAAGACACGGGGAACACGGGTATTGACGACGTGACCCTTCAGTACGGCGACGGCACGCGCGTGTACGCGCTGACCAACGCGGCGGTGGGGGCTGTCACGTCGCATCCGGTGACCGATCTTGTTCCGGGCGTATACCGGTACGCGGTGCGCGCCGTGTCGGGAGGGGAGGTTTCCGCCGATTCCAATGTGATCGAGGTGGATACCTTGGCGCCTGCCATGCCGCCGTGGATCGCGCCGTTTCCTCAGCAAACGGTGCGTGTGGGCGAGACGCTCAGTTGCGGCATCGTGATTCAGGAGACCAACGGTGATCCGGTGACCGCGACCAACGTGTCCGCCGCCGCCGGTGTGTCCGGCGTGTGGGCATTGGGCGCGGGGTACTTCACCTTCACGCCTGATGCTGCGGATGAGGGCGAGCGTACCTTCATCTTCACTGCCCAGGATAAGGACGGTTGGTGCGAGGGCCGCGAGTTGAGTGTCACGGTGCGCCCGGCCCGTGTGCCGGCGGTGGTCATGGCAGGCGCTTGCGGTGTCTATACCCAGGCTTTCGAAGGGTTGGTGAATGGCGGTTCCATCGCATGGGACAATGCGGCAGAACCGCTCAACGCCTGGTACGCATACGCCGATGCCGCGGCCGTTACGTCGTTGCGTTTCGGCACAGGTTCAGGGACCGCGAGCGGTTTGTATGCGTTCAGCTTTGCAGAAAGCAATGCGTATTCGCTGGGTTCCCTAGCTGGGGGCGGACACGACTTTGTGTACGGCGTGGCATTGACCAATGCCAGTGGCGGCACGATCACCCGCAGCGTGATCCAGAGCCGCTCGCGGCAGTGGCGTGTCGGCGCCAGCGCGCTGACGAACACGCTGCTGGCCGAATACTGCGTGACGAATCGCGTGGTGCCCTTGAACGAAGGGATGTGGCACAGGATGAACGGACTGTGCTTTGATTCGCCCTGCGTGACGAACGAGGTCCAGCCGGCCGGCGCGGTGACCGCCGATGTGTCAGCCGACGGTTGCGCGCGCCTGTCACGGCCTATCCCGCCGGGCGGGGTGTTACTGTTACGTTGGTTCGATGTGGATGATCCGGGGAGCGACCATGCGTTCGGCATCGATCGCGTGCATGTCGCATGGACGTCGGGCGAAGCGCCGGCGGGGATCCACGTGCCGCCGGACGGCGTGACAGAAACCTTCGATGAGATAGGCGAGCACGCGGCAGGTGGCTTGCCGTGGGGCTGGCGCGCGGAATCACGGGGCGACGGTGCGCGCGTGACCGGTGCCTATCCAGATGCGGGGTTGGTGGTCGCGTACGTCAATGCCGTCCCTGATTTCACGGCTGCCGGCAGCTACACATATTCATCATGCGGTTGCCGCGATCAGGCGGTCGGCGGGCTCACGGATGACGCGCAGGCGACAAGCGTCTCGATGCTGGCATGTTTTGTCAATGATACGGGCCGGAGCGTGCGCACATGGAGCGTGGCGTTCGCGGTGGAGAAGTACAGGCGCGGCACCGTTGCCAGCGCGGTGAGGCTGCTGTGCAGCGCGGACGGCGTCACATGGAGCGAAGCAGGCGCGCCGGTCGTCTTTGAGGCGGATGCCGACTGCGCGGGATTCCCGTTGACGCAGCGCCCGGGCGAAACCCGTCACGCCGAACGTCAGGCTGTGTTCGGTGCGCCGGTCGCGCCGGGCGGGGTGTTCTATCTCGCGTGGCAGGTGGCTGTTGCGGAGGGCGAGGCGGCGGCCGGCGCGCAAGCTCTGGCGATCGATGACGTGACCGTGGCGCCGGTGGCTGCCCGCTCCACGCTTTTTATCGTGCAGTAAGCTGCTCCAAGAGCGCGCCGGCGCGCAGGCGTAATGCGGCGAGGCGCGTCGGGTCAGGCAGGATACGCGTCGAGAATCGGCCGCCGGCGTTGGGGATTTCGACTAGCGCGGCGAACTCCTTGAGCAAGGCATCGGCCTGCGGGCTGCCGGCGTGCCGTTTCAGGAGCATGAGGTATTCGTAATCTTCGACGCCGTCGCGCGCGGCTTCGAGGCGCACCGTAGTCACGGGACCTTGGACGCCGGTCGGTGCGCCGGGATAGAGCAGGTAGCCGTCGCCGTTCGGATAGCGCACATAGTAGGATTCGCCGGGCGTGCTGCTTTGATGGATGTAGCGGTGCCAGCCGAACTGCCAGGGATCATAGGTCAGCCAGCTCACGCCCCAGAATTCGTACGCTTCGGCACCGAACTGGAAGCAGTAATGCGGGAGCAGGCGCTCGACCGCGCAGAAGGGCGTGTCGGTGCACATCTGGCCGTCGGTGGTGAACCAGATACGGTCGCCGGCGGCGCGCCGCGCGCGCATCTCCTCGACAGGGAAACAGCCGTAATGCCCGACGCCCCAAACGTCGAGATACCCGTTCCAGTCCGGGCAGTGGCGCCATGTGCTGCAGTAGATCGGGATCTTCGGGTCGACTTCATGGATCATGTCACAGAGGGCCTTCATCTGGTCGATGATGGGCTTTTTGGTGAGGAAGGGTTCGTCTGAAATGTAGAGCACCAGCCTGTCGGCCCAGCCCTTGGCCTTGACGTGTTCCCAGTAGAGGCGCAGGCAGGCTTGGTAGGTCTCTTTGTAGGCGGCGCGCAGGCGCGTGCGGTCCGTGGCGGCATACGGATACTCGCCCTCGTAAGGCGCCTCGCCCATCACTTTCTTGGGCGGATGTTCCCAACCGAACAGATAGAAGACGTGCGGGGTGTAGGAGAACCGGAACTTCAGTTCGTCGAAATAGAGCTGCGCGGCGCGGTCGT
Organism: Verrucomicrobia bacterium ADurb.Bin070; assembly: GCA_002071025.1. Taxonomy (GTDB): domain Bacteria; phylum Verrucomicrobiota; class Kiritimatiellia; order RFP12; family UBA1067; genus DUPH01. The sequence goes on from MWEJ01000209.1 coordinate 3,995, forward strand.
ACGCCGTGAAATCGGCGGTGATGCGTCCTTGCGCGTCGCGCGTGAAGACCGGATTCGCGCCGACCTCGTCGGGTGACACCCGTTTGTCGGCCATGAGGCGCATCAGCCGCTCACGCTGCTGCTCCGCCGTTGAACCGTCGGCAGACCAGTGTGCGTTGAGGCGGATGTCGTAGATCGCGCCACAAGACGATACGGCGGGCAGTTCGACATCCCAGACCGTGACGGTGAAGGGTACGCGCCGCACCAGGCGCTTGCCCGCCTCGAGCAGCCGTACGGAGCCGGCGTAGGTACCCGGCGCTGTGTCCGCCGTGGTCCTAAACGAAAGCCACACGGCCTGCGTTTGGTTGGCGCGCAGCGTGCCGCGCGCGGTCGGCCGGATCGGGTCGGGCCACCAGCCGGACCAGCCGTCCGATGAGCCGCCCCGCGTGGGATGCTTCAACTGCCACGCCGGCGTGGTCAGGTTATAGTAGGCGGTCGGATGGTCGATTGGCACATAGCCGACCCATCCGATCGTGAATGCGTCGAGCGTCCGGCCGTCGCGCCGCTTCGGCGGGTCGACCGCGATCTCAAGATCGGCGATGTCCCGTCCGGCGCGCAGTGCAAGTTGCAGCGCTTCCTCCTCGTTGCGCACGAGAGCGATCGCGCCCGCCGCCCGTTTCGCCGGCGGCAGGGTCTCGTGGAAAACCTTGACGATGGGGTCGACCGGCCACACCGCCAGTTCACCTTGGCCCATGGGCGGGGTTTCTGGATCGCCGGTCGCGGCGTTCAGGCACTCGGCCAGGAAGACGCCGTCATGTTTGAGTGTGCCGTGCGCGTCCATGGTGAGGTGGATCTGGAGCTGGCTCGCGTCCGTCGGAACGGTGGCGGTGCCGAACATCGGCGTCCACGACGTCGTGCCGCTGATGCCGGCGCCCGCGCTGAGAAAACCGCCCGACGCCACGTGCCCCCGCGCGGTACGCAGGTGCGCGTGCAGCAGGGCGGAGCCTTCCAGCTCCTCGCAGGCGAGCCAGGCACCGTACAGGTAGGTGTGCCCGGCCTTGACCGGGACCGACTGCTGCCAACCCCGCCAAGTTGAGGCAACGGATTTGTCAACGGTCATGCGGGCGTGGCGCTGGCCGAACCCGCCGGGGCTTTCGACGCTGAACCGGACGCCCTTGCCTTCGCCGCTGCGCGACCAGCCGTCGGGCTGGTCTGCACCCGCTTCGAAGTCGGGATTCTTGATCCGGTTCACCGGGCCGGCGAGCAGTTTGGCAAAGGCGGCCGCATCGGTGGTGTCGGAGCCGGCCGCCAGGATCTGGTCGGAAGGGATGTCGCTGCCCAGCGCGGAGGTGACGGCGGCACGCGGTTGCGGGCGCTTGCCGGTGTCGGCTACATACAGGTAGTAGGTCATTATGCTTCGCGCGTCGGGCGAGCAGGAGAAGAGCAGGCGGTCGCCCAGCCGGCAGGCCTCGACGGTCTGTCCGTTGAAGGTCAGACGGAACTCGGGCGCGACGATCCCGCGCGCGGCGCTCGCGAGATCGGCCACGGCGAGCAGGTTGGCGGCCGGCGTGTCACGCAGGTTCACGACGCGGATCGGCAGGCGGTGACGCCAGAGGCGCTCGGCGGCGCGGCGATGGGAGCGGAACGGCGCGGTGATGCGTCCCAGCCAGTGCGGTCGGCAGCGCAGGGCTGCGGGCCACGGCGCGTCCGCGCCGCGTTCAGTCAGCGAAAGGCGTTCGGCCGCGCCGGCGCGTGCGGTGGGGGTGGGTGCCGGACGGTCGTTTTCAAAGGTGAAGGCGTCGTACCAAGCGGTGCCGCTGCCGTGGAGCACGGAGCCGGTGGTCATGCGCGTCGCGCCCTTCGGGACGGTGAAGGTGATCTGCGTCTCTGTCCAGCCAAAGGTGCCGTCGCCGGTTTTCACGACACGGTTGAGAAGCTGCGGATTCTGTTCGTCGCCCACGTGCACATACCAGCCGGCGGTACCGGAGACGTTTTCGCCGCGCACGCGGACCCGGACCGTACAGCGCGCGCCGGGAATGACGGTGAAGTCGGAGCGCGAGAATCCGAACCAGGTGGGGACGGCACCGGAGGCGACCTCGGCCTTGAGACAGCGCGCACCTGAGAACGGCGCGTCGGTCGACCACGCGAGCCGGTGCGCAGCGTCGCTCATCCGCTGCTGCCAGCCTGTCAGC
>MWEJ01000210.1 GCA_002071025.1 Verrucomicrobia bacterium ADurb.Bin070
CCAGGTGCCCATGCAGTTGCGCAGAAAGCGCGTGTTGCCGATCCCGCCCTCGTTGCTCAGGCCGTAGCCCATCGCTTCGGGCGTGGTGATCGGCTTCTTGATCAGCTTGCCGACCAGCGACCAGGTGCCCGAGCTGATGATCAGTGCCTTCTTGGGATTCTTGACCGGCGCTGCGGCGAACGCGCTGGCGGTGTCATGCGAGCCCACCGCGATCAGGGGCACCTCGTTCAGGCCGCAAGCGGCGGCCAGCTTGGCCTGCAGCGCGCCGATGCGCGTGCCGGGCCGGACGATCTCGGGCATCAGCTTCTTGGGTATGCCCAGCGCCTTCAGCATCTCGCGGCTCCACTTGCCTTTTTTCGCATCCATCATCTGCGTGACGCTCGCGAAGGTTGAATCCACCGCCGTGCACCCGCCGAGGTAATAGTAAAAGAGCGCGGGGATCGGCAGGTAGACCGAGGCGAGCTTGAGCAGCTCCGGCCGGCGCGTGGCCACCCACAGGAGCTGGTTGGACTGGTTGAACGGCTGAAAATGATTACCGGTGACGGCGTAGACCTTCTCCGCGTCGATGCGCGCCTTGACCTCGTCGCACATGGTGTCGAGCCGGTGGTCGCGGTAGCAGTAGACCTTGCCCAGCACATCGCCGTCCTGCGTGAGAAAATGGCCGTCCGCCCCCCAGGTGTCGATACCGATGCCGTCCAGCGTGCCGCCGTACGCACGCCGCGCCGCCTGCAGGCCTTTGACGATGTTCTGGTAGATCGCGGTGTCGTCCCAATAGGTGCGCTCGGTCACCGCGCCGGTGCGGTCCGGCATGAAGAAGGTCACCCCTTCATGCGCGAAGCGGTGCACCTCTTCCATACGGAACGCGCCGCCGTCGAAGAATCCGATAAAACATTTGCCGCCCGACGCGCCCAAGTCCACTGCGAACAACTTCTTTTCTGCCATAACCCCTCCGTGAAGTTCCCAACGTTTGCGCGATAGTACCACACAGCCCGCTCGCCACTCAAGGCAGCTTCTTGACAGATAGTCAGGATTGGCTTCCGCGTCGCGATTGAGGAGTGATCCTCCCCTGCGGCGGTGCTGCGCCTCACGGCACGTTGCGCCAAGCGCGGTAAAAGGCGCGGGCCCGCGTGAGCCAGTCACGGGCAGCCGCCTCGTCAAGGGCCACACTGTAACGGAGCGCCTGATACCGCTCCAGCAGCTCAAGAAGGCGCAACCGGCGGTCGGCCGGCATCTCCTGCGCGACACGCTGCACCCACGCCGACCAGCTCTCTGAGGCACGCCGCCGCAACGGTGCCGGCAGGGCACGGCGCTCCACCCGGCGCATGGCGCGCGCCAGCTCCGCGCGAAGCCGCGCTTCCGGTGTCATGCGCCACACCGCCCGCCGCCGCCGGAGCCACACCACGCAACCGAGTCCGAGCACCACCACCACCCCGGGCACGCTCCAGAGCGTCTGCCAGAGAAACAGGATCGCCAACTCGCCGCCATCGGCCAGAATCTGCAGGAGGTTCGCGTTCCGCAGATACGCCAGCACGCGCCGCCACGACGCGCTCAGCAGATCGAGCGCAAGCCTGATCCGACCCGGCCGCCGCAAGGCCAGAGGCCGCCCGTCGGGCGGCGTCGGATCCGCGATCCGCCAGCGCCCGGCCGCGCGGTCCCACACTTCGACCCACGCGTGCCCGTCGCGTTCCCGCACGATCCAGCGCGCCAGCCACGGATTCCAGCCGCTGCACACATACCCGCCGACCACCCGCGCGGGGATGCCGCACTGTCGGAACATCAACGTTGCGACGCTGGCAAAAAAGGTGCAGGTCCCCTCTTTGCGCGTCATGAAATCGATCAGCGGGTCCGGCTCCGACCGCATCCGCAGGCCGAGGCGATAAGTATATGTCGCGGCGAAGTGGGTTTCGATCCGTTGCACCGCCTCAGCGACCGAGCCCGCCTCAGCAAGTCCCGCACACGCACCGACCCAGTTCGAAACCGCCGACACCAGTTTTTCGGGCACAGCGAGATAGGCGGAGGCGACGCCTGACGGCAGAGGCCAGGCGGTGTCGGTCACGCGGCGCGTCTCGACCTCCACGTCGTACACTTCCGGAAACGCCCCGTTGGCCGTCACACTGCCGTTAGTCTCTGCCAACGGCGGCGCGCCGGCGCAGGTCAGCGCCACGCTGCTCCCCGGCAGGCAGAACCCACTCAAGAGCCGGGGAGCGAGAATCTCAACACGCCAGACCGCGCCGGGCGCGCCGGACACCGAACCCGGCCGCAGCGCGTAGCGAGGAACCTGCTGCGGCGCTCCGCCCGCGAGAGGCTCCAGCGTCGGGAGCAGCGGCGCATTGGGCTTCACCGCATCCCACCGGCCCCGCGCATACTGCAGATACACGTTTTCGCGCAGATAACCGGGCACGGCATCGCTGCGGATCACCGCCACCACGCGCGTCTTCGACCCGAAATCCCTCGGCACCGGCAAAGCGAGATTGAGATCCGCCATGCGCCCCCTCGCCTGGCGGTCCGAATAAAACATCCTGCTGGAAAGCTGGCGCTGGACATGCTTGACCAGCCGCTCGACCGGCTGACGCAAGGCCAAGGCCGCTCCTGCCACGAGGCATAAAACCGCCACACGCAAGACGAACTCCTTCACGCCGGCCACCGCGTGCTCGCGACCGCCTTCCTGCGTCAGCCGCTGCGCCAGATCCGCCGCAAGCATCAGCGCGACCGTCCCGCCCACCACCCAAGGCCCGGTCTCGCCCACCGCACCGGGAAAACCGTCCGGCCGCCCCAGTGCGGTCATCGCCAAAGGAATCCCTCCCAGCATCGCCAGCGTGACAGCCTGCACCGAAGGCCGGAAAAACAGCGAGGTCAGCCCGAATGCGAAGACCACCGTGATCACACGGTCCAGCGCACGGCTTTCATCCGGCGCATCGTCCGGCGGCACCAGCCGCTCCACGTTGGCTGCCAGACAGACTACCGTGAGCACGATCCCGCCCCAGACTATCCAGCGCGCCGAGCCCGGCAACGCACGGCTCCGCGCCACCGCCAGGGCGGAGATCCCGCCCGCCACCATGAGCAAGCCCAACCCCGCCTCGCGGCAGTACCACCACGCGCACCACAACAGAAACAGCGCGTTCAAAAGGATCGGCCAGCGGCTGCGAATCATACGACGCTCACCTCCCCTCGCAGGACCGCTTTGACCGGCACGCAGACCACCTCCGGCGGCACACCGGCGGACGAGCCGGTGCGCGGCACCAGCAGGACCGTCTTCAGGCCAATGCCCCAGGCATCGATCGTACGAGCCAGCGACGCGCGGCGCGCGTCCCACCGCGTAAGAATCAGACAGACACTCTGAATCGCGTGGATCTCATCGAGCAGCAGCGGCTCCAGAGCATCCAGCGGATCGCTCCGGCTGGGTTCGACCGCAGCCAAGATATCCAGCACCGCCTCCAGATAGCCGATCCGGCCCTGGCTCACAAAACGGTGGACGGTCGGCCCGGCCACCAGCAGTTCAAGTACGCGATCAGAGGTCGATAGCGCATCCGCCACCGCCGCAGCCAACGCCAGCGCCGCTTCCACCGGCGCGGCCCTCGTGATCCCCACGCGGAACCGCTCCCCGACCCCACCCTCGTAGGTGTCCACCAGCACGGCGGTGCGCGAGCGCCCTTCGGCCTGAAACTCCTTCACGACCGGAACGCCCAACCGAGCCGACGAGCGCGGGTGGACATGGCGCAGGGCATCGCCATCGCGGAACTCGCGGCAGCCGTGAAACTCCAGCGCTTCGCGCGCCAGGTCGCGGGCGGCCGAAAGCTCATTACGGTTTCGCGTCCCCAGGGGGATCTCGAACGCCTCCAGGCGCGTGTACCGCGGATACACCGTGAGCTGCTGCTCGCGCCGCTCGGTGCGGCCCCAGCGCCAAAGCCCGCCCGGAAACGCCGAATCGATCCGCAGCGCCGGCAGCGTGTAGACGCCGCGCGCCAGCGCAAGGCTTGTCGCGGACACCTCTTCGACGGCCCCGGCTGGCAGGTAGGCCAGATGCGCCCGACGCCGCCGCAGACTCATCCAGTCCGAAAAAATCAGCGTGTCGATCGCCAGATCGCGCGCACAGCGGCGCCCGGGATTCCGGACCGTATACACGGTTTCGAAACGGCTGCCGCACTCGACGCGGGGCGGCATACGGACCGTGATCTCAAGCAGGGGCCGCCAATAAAATCCGGCGGCCATGCAGACCGCAATCAGCGCCAGCGCGGTGAACGCCAAGGGCAGCAGGCGGTTTTCAAACCCCACGAGGACCAACAGCAGCGCAGGGCCGACGCCGACCAGACTGAACAGGTAGAAGCGCGGCGTCGTATGCGCGACCAGCAGATAATAACTCCAGCACACCATCGGGAAGTTGCGCACAAACCGCGACCGCCTGCCGTGCTGATAGCCGATCGGCGGATGGCGCAACCGGTGCCACAACCGCCCCGCGCGTGTGGCACGGGGCATCATGCGGGCACCGGCTCCGCGCGCAGCGCCTCGCGGACGACCGTCTCACCCGTCAGCCCGCTGTGTCGCGCCTTGACGTCCACCATCAGCCGGTGCGCCAACACCGGCACGGCCTGTCCCTGCACATCGTCCGGCCGCACGGCATCGCGACCCGCCAGGAACGCGGCGGCCTGCGCGCAGCGCCGCAGATCGAGCGAGCCGCGCGGACTGGCTCCCAGCCGCAGCCGTGTGTCCTGACGTGTGCGCGCCACCACCCGCACGATGTAGTCGAGCACCGAAGCCTCCACGCCGACCCCGCGCACCGCGCGCTGCACCTGTGCCAGCGTGTCGGTGTCCATCACCGGACGCAGCGCATCCAACGGCTGAACGTTGGCCTGGTCATCCAGCATCTGCAGTTCGTGGGCATGATCCGGATATCCGAGCGCCAGCCGCAGGCAGAATCGGTCGAGCTGGGCCTCAGGCAGCGGGTAGGTCCCGTTGTGCTCAACCGGATTCTGAGTGGCCAGCACCAGAAAGGGACGAGGCAGCGGACGCGTTTCGCCCTCTGTGGTCACCTGCCGTTCCCCCATGGCCTCCAGCAACGCCGACTGCGTGCGCGGCGAGGCGCGGTTGATCTCGTCGGCCAGCACGATATGCGCGAAAATCGGCCCGGGGCGGAAGGTGAAACTGCCGTTGGCGGCCGAATAGATCATGCCGCCCACGATGTCCGTCGGCAGCAGGTCCGGTGTGAACTGCACGCGCGAAAAGCGCGCCGCGAGCGAAACGGCCAGCGCCTTGGCGAGCGTGGTCTTGCCGGTCCCGGGAACGTCTTCAATCAGCACATGGCCGTCGGCCAGCATCGCGACCAGCACCTGGTTGATGGCCTCCTCTTTGCCGCGGATCACCGCCGATAGATTTTCTTTCAGCCGCGCCAGCAATGCCAGAGGCGCCCGTGATGCATCCAGACTCTTTTCCATGGCGTCAGTGTAGCGGGCCTTGCGCCGCGCTGCAAGCGCAGGAATGGGGCACCCCTGACGGCCATGCGCGGGCGCATGGCAGTTCTGTTGGGGTCCGTGATTCGTAATCGTAATCTTGCTCGTAATCATAATCTTGAATGTGGCACGCACGAGCTATTACACTGTCATCATGAACGGGCTATTCGACCATGAGAAGTTGACCGTCTATCAGGATTCGATCCGTTTTGTGGTGTGGGCGGGTGAACTCTTGGAAACACTTCCAAAGAGTCTGGCGGCCTACGACCAGTTGGATAGGGCTTCGACGTCGATTCCCTTAAATATTGCGGAGGGAAATGGAAAATACACAGCCCCGGATCGATGCCGGTTCTTTGACATAGCCCGCGGCTCGGCATTGGAATGCGCGGCGTGTCTGGATGTGCTTGTGGCCAGAAAGAGGCTTGCCCGTGCGGAGCAGGGGAAAGAGATACCGGTACGTATTGTCTCGATGCTGGCGGGCTTGATCCGCAGCACGTCCGCTGATCGTATCCATGAGGAACGGGCCGAATATGAGGCCGACGACCGGTGGTTAGCGGATTAGGATTACGATTAAGATTACGATTCACTAGCATCCCATAGGATTGGCCGACAACACCGGCCCCTTGATTGGCACTTATTATGCGGGGGGGGCGAAAACCGTCAACCCCTAAATTTTATCAAAAAAGTGTCGGCTTCGGAGGCGATCGCCTGTAGCCTACA
>MWEJ01000211.1 GCA_002071025.1 Verrucomicrobia bacterium ADurb.Bin070
CAGCTCGTCGGGAATGCGGATCTGAAGGTCGCGCCGGACTTTGACCTGGCAGGCGAGCCGGACGTTGGCCTTCTGTTCCTCAGGCGTGAGCCAGGGCGTTTCGGTAGGCAGCAGCGGCCCGGCGCCCTCCAGCACCGTGACCTTGCACAGGCCGCAGGAGCCGCGTCCGCCGCAGGCCGAGGGAATGAAGAGGCGCTCGTCCTTGAGCGTCGCGAGCAGCGAGCGGCCGCCGGCGACGGTCAGCGCCTTCTCGCCGTTGATCGTGATGCGGCACTCGCCGGTATCAACGATCAGCGTCTCCGCAACCAGCAAGAGGATGACAAGACCGGTATTGATGACACACAGGACGCCGACCGCTATGAGGAGTGCAATCATCGTTCTTATCGCACCCGCTGCGGCGCATGACCATTCAGCGTGTTTTTCATAAAGGCCGATGCCAGATCGCTCTTTGCGTCGCGCAGCCAAAGGAGTGTACGATCTTTTGTCGCGTCACTTGGCATAGAGTTCGCGTTCTGTAAATCCCTGCTGACCATGTGCGAATCGTAACAGAACGCGGACGTTCCTGTAAAGCGGACTTGCCCAGTTTTGGGGGTCAGTTGCGGTTAAGATGAAACGGGGAACGGCAATCCTCCGTTAAGTTGTTTAATCGAGGCTAATCATCGGAAACCGGCAGTGCCGGCACCAGCCTGATCGGCAAAAGCCATCATTTCAGGAAAAACCGCGTCGAGAAGAGGCCGTGCGTGTGGAAGCCGAGAGCGATGGCCTGGATCACAGCCTCGCGACCGGCCGGCGTAAAATCTCCCGCGACGCCGTGGCGGCGGGCGAGATAGCTGCGGACCGTACGGCGCACCGGCTCGTCCGGCGGGACGCCGAACGCGACGACCGCGACCACCCGGCCGCGCCACGGCTGCCGCCACGCGGCGCAGGCGGACGCCCCGCCGATGCGGAGGTCGCCGCCGGGCACGGGCTGCGCGAAGTCGACCTCGATGATGTGCGGCGCGTCGGGTATCCCCGGCGCGGGCAGGCCGTTGACGCGGACGGAGAGGCCCGCCGCGTCCTCGGGGTCGTAGACCGGGGGTTCGGCGCGGGCGGCGGCAGTCACGGATGCCCCCGGGACTTCAACGAGCGTGGCGAAACCCTCCGCCGGGAGCGACGGGCTCACGACGAGGAAAAGCGTCGCCACCGACGGGGCGGCGGAGGCCAGCGGCGTGGCCGTGTCGCCGGGGGCGTCGAAGGCGATCCCGCCGGGCTCCAGCGCGGGGAGCCCCCACGCGGGCGAGCCGGTGACGGCGGGAATCCACGCCGCCCCTCCCCGGAAGGTGTCCCACGCCAGCACGCGGCCCTCCGTGTCCGTCACGACGCCCCCGTCCGTGACCTCGCACTGCGAGACCACGGCGGCGGACAGGCGGAGCCCCGCGACACCCAGCAGCGCTCCTGCCTGCCCCATCCATCTCAATCCCCGGCGCGGTCTCATTTCTCCTCCGTCGCATTGAGGTTCCCGAACTCCTTCTGGACGCGGCTGAACTGCCCCCTCACGTATTCGTTTCCTTCTTGGCCGGATGCCAGACGGTCCGCCAGTTTCTTCCTCTCCCCGCTACGCGCCCAGCCGCTGTCAGTTTTAAGAAGTAGCCTATCCAACGTTATCAGATTTTCCTCATCATGGGCGATGGCTTCTTTCAGAAAGGTGGAGACGTCTTGATCGGAATAGCTCGCATTTTCACTGCCGCTTGAGTTGGCCAGATGCTGGTAACATAAGAAGCGATCAAACCATTGGAATTTATCCTTGTTTCCTGTCACGCGCCGAATGAGAGGGAGAACGCCTGCTTTGGCGAGATGAAAATACGCTGCGAGCGCTCCATCCCTGTTCCAATTGCGATCAGCAAATATGGCTTTTTCCAGTGCGTTTGTTGAAAAGGTATCCCCGCTCCAGTGAATAGACGAAAGAAGACAAGCGGCAAACATCTTTTCTTTGTCAGAAGCGTTCTCTGCCTCAAGGGTATCTAATAATGTTTGCTCCAGCATCCGCACCACCTCGCTTTCCGTCATCCCGTAGTCCTGCGCGAACCGCGAGTTGCGCCACTTCCTGACGCCTTCCATGTATCCGGCGGGGGGGTGGCCGTCATCCCAGGGCGGCTCGAACAGCTCGGTCCAAAACCTGTCCCTGTCCGGCTGGAGCGGCGGGCCGATCTCCGCCGCGAGAGCCCGGAAATAGTCTCCCGCCTCCCCCGGCTCTTCCGCAAACCGCGCCGCCGTGTGCCTGCGGATGTTCCGGGCCGCCCAGACGCTGACCTTGCCCAAGCCCCTGTCAAGCAGCATGGCCGCGCCCGCGTCCGTCTCCGCCGCCGCGCACTCCTGCAGCAGGGCGTTGACCTGCTGCATCCTCCTCGTGACGCGCCCCTCCCCTTTGCCCATCAGGGGAATGGCCGCGGCGTAGCATGCCGCCCGTTCTTTCACCGGGAGCGCCCCCACGAATCTCAGGGCAAACGCCCCCGTCTCCAGCCCGCAGAACGACGCACGGGCGCAGAACAGTTCGGGGCGGAACGGCACCGCATCCGAGAACAGCAGGCCGTCGAGCGTGTCGGTCACCGACATGTCCCCGCTCAGCCGGATCGCGTCCAGCACCCGCGCCACGGCGTCGGGGTCTCCGCCCTCCGGCTCGGCCAGCTCTTCCTTCAGCAGCCGCTCAAGGGCGCGCACCGCGTCGCCCTCTCCCCAGCCGAAGGCTTTCTCCAACACCGCGTTCGTCCCGCGCCGCGAACCGTCCGGCATCCACCACGCGAACGGGTCCGCCACGGAATCGACTGGGCGCAACAGCTCCTCCCGCTGCTGCGCCGTCGGCACGGGAAAACCAAACGAAAACAAACACACGGCAGCACTGGCTGCGACGGATAAGGGAAAACAGCATGGTTTCATGAGACTATTCTCCTATTCATGGGTTGGATTGCGGTTAAGCGAGTTCAGGCCGCACGGCCCGAGGCCGGTGGCAAGCACCCCCGGTGTTGGTGAACTGGCGAGAAGAGAGAATCGATAAACCCCATATACAGAACCGGATGGGATGTCGGCACCCTCTGCCATAGAGTTGTACATTAAAAGCCGAGTCAGCAATAAAGATTGTGTCAAATAGCGATCATAATATTCAGAGGGGCCGGGCCCGTTGTTCCAGTCGCAGGGGAGACGGGAGGACGTGGGTGATCCTGTTATCGCTGCTTGGTTGCCGTAAGCTATGTACATGTCCGGCCAACCGCACGCATGACCCAGTTCATGTGCCAAGGTCACATTTGGTGCAACTGCGGCAATTATTATCCCATATCGATTATTACTACCGTATATTTGATTGTTTGGGTCCACCTTCCCTGTAAAATAAATTTCTAGTCCGCCTGTCCCCGACATGCAGTTTCGGATCTGCTCCTGCACATTTGTGGAAGATGCGTCATACCATGCATCGTTCATTATGTTGGTCACGGATACCCTCTGGAACCGGATGCCAGCCTGACGGAAAAGGCTGTTGGCCAGCCCGATCATGTTGTCCACCTGCTCGATGCTCGCCGCCGCGACACCGTTGCCTCCGTGGATGATCCCCACATGCAGCGGGATCGGCTCAGGGTTGGGGCTGTACACCTCGAAATTGAACTTGGGCGGGGGCCCCCAGTAGTGCTCGATGTCGAGGGTCAGCGTGTCCGTCCCGGCTGACACGCCGGTCAGGGTGTGCGGGGCGTTGCCGTCCGCGTTCCCGACGGAGGCCCTGCCTTCCGCGACGCTCCAGTGGATGTGGTCCTTCGAGATGTTGCCGGCGAACTCGACGAGGAACCGCGCCTCGCCCCCCACGAAAAAGCCGGACGGGTTCACGGGCAGGCCGTTGTTCCACAGGTCGGCCTTGACGGGCTCGGCCTTGATCTGGATCACGCGGAGCGGTGTCTGGCGAGTGTAGCGTTTCCCGCTTGCGGACTTGCATTTCGCGTTTATCGTGCTGGTCATGAGCATCCCCTTGGGCAGCACCATGACCGACTGGACACCCTTGACGCTCTTCTGTTCCTTGCCGTCCACCAGAAACCGGGCCGTCCCCCCGTCGCCGATCTCCCAGTCAACGGTGTCGCCGGGCTCGCCGCGCCACGCGAACGGCACGGCGTTGGTGCTGAGGAGCAGCGCGTAGGTGAGGTCCACCGGATCGCTGTCGCCGGGCGAGCGGGCGATGAAGCGCCGGTTGTCCCACGGGCCCGGGTCTTCCGGGTCGGGCACGACGGGCGGGTAGACCTCGCGCGTGACCTTGCGGTCGCCGACCTCCACGGTGACCGAGGGCGGCGAGTTGGTCTCCGTCCCGGCGTCCAGCGGCGCTCGGGCGGCGGGTTCGGGGAAGGTGACGGTCACCCACGTCTCCATGCCGCCGGACGCGGGCGAGGCGCCGCCGCCGCTGACGGACCAGTGCGGCGTGCCCGCGACGCTTTCGCCGTCCGGCACGAAGCGGGCCGCGACGGGGAACTCCGCGACGCCCCCGGGGGAGACCCACGTGATGTCCGGGATGTCGAGGTCGATGCCGACCACGGTCATCTCCGCGCCGGGCGGGCAGGCGGGCGCGGCGGGGTCCAGCGGGAAGGAGACGGGGAACTCGTTCGTGAAGCCGTGCAGGAAGGTCGCGCCGTCATGGGTGATGCGCACCGTGCCCGAGCACGCGTCCGGGCAGTCCGGGTCGAGGTCGGTGACCGTGAGCGGGTAGCGGTACCCCGCCGCGAGGGCGTACGTCCGCCCCGCCACGCCGGAGTGCGTGACGTGCCCGACGGACACGCCCGCCCGCCGCGCGGCCCGCAGCCCTTCAACCCGCACGGAGAACGTGGCCGTCCCGTAGGCCGCCCAGTCCGCAGCGGCGAGGGTCGGGCTCACGCCCTCGCCCGCCTCCTCACCGTCAGGGCGCCCGTCGCCGTTGGTGTCGGGGTCGCCCGGGTCGCACCCGAGCGCGTATTCGTGGAAGTTGTCCAGCCCGTCGCCGTCCGCGTCCGCCGTGTCGTCCGGCAGCCAGGGGCAGAGGTGCGGGAGGTGCGCCACCTCCCAGGCGTCGGGCATGCCGTCCCCGTCCGTGTCCCGGCGGCGCGGGTGGGCGCGGTTCAGGAACTCCTCCAGCGCGGTCAGCCCGTCGCGGTCGTGGTCACTGGAGGCGTCGGACGGGTCGAGCGGGTCGAGCCCGAAGAGGCGCTCCCACTCGTCGGGCATGCCGTCGCCGTCCGTGTCCGCCGGGTCGCGCCCCTCGGCGACCCACCAGCAGTTCGTCCCGTCCCCGAGCGTCCACAGCCCCCCGTCCCCGCCGCCGTCAAGGGGCCGCGCGTCGGCGTCCCCCCCCGTCTGCGCGGGCGGAGTTTTTAGGGCGTCCGTCTGCGATGCGGCGTCCGTCCCGGCCTCGGCGGCGGTCTCCCCGCCCGCCGCCCGCCCCGACGGCTTCTGTGCGTCCAGCGTGCAGCATACGAGCAGGACAGCCGCCAACACGCGGAAAAGGGGAGGCCATGAGGCCCAGACGCCGCGCATGCCGCAGAGGAATTCCCGGAGGTCTCCCCGTTCCAGACAACGCACCGCGAACCACAGCGCGAAAGCCCCAAGGATCAGAATGGCGTACAACGCCCCGCCGCTCGTCCCGCCAGCAACCGTCTCTCTACAGAAAAACGCCTGTTCCATCTATCGTCCTCCATGCCGCCCGCGCCATGCACGACTGGAGTCTCCCGTAAAAAGGGCGCGGACTCCAGCCATGTCTCCCTGAAGGCACCGCCAAGCGCCCGTACAGAAACACGAGACTGGAGGCGCGCCGCAGGGGCGCACCTCCGAGCATCTCGCTTCTGTACACTTTCGTGTAAGGGGTCAATTGGCGGTTTTCCTTCAGGGAAGCGTGAATGCGCGTAAGCGCAAAATCAGTTTTTCGAACTTTTTTTCAACTCCATATCCGCAATTCTTTACGGCATTCTCCTTTTTGATAATCGATTCGGGCAGTATACCGGAACCGCATGCCTCCCCAACCGATGCTTAAGAAAGTACATCGACCGCTGAATGGTGTCAATCACCGTTATCGCTGATGACAAAACATCCGCGCACGATCCTCTCTGTGTAGCCCCACCTACACGGCGATTTCGGAGTACGCAGGAAACAAAAAAATGGGGGCATCGGGGTCACTGAAAATAA
>MWEJ01000212.1 GCA_002071025.1 Verrucomicrobia bacterium ADurb.Bin070
CACGACCTTGACCTCGGTGCCGACCAGTTCAATGCCTGTTTCCATCCGCTCGAGGACAAAATAGTCGTGCGTCGCTCTGCGGTTCACCGTCAGATTGCCACCGTTTCTTTTTTTGTCCTTTCCGCTCATGTTCCGTTCACGTCGCCGCCGCGCAGGCAGCGCTTATTCCGACCAACGCGAATGCGCCGCTTCGGCCCGCGCGATGGCGCCGAAGTCGACCTCGGCGATCAGCAGGCCATCCGCGATTTCGCGCAGCGCAATGTCCGATTTGTCCTCGTCCGCCGAGAGCGGTTTCACGAAAGGTCTCTCGCCCATATTGAGCTGACGGACGCGTTTGGAAACCAGATTCACGAGAACCGGAATGCTGGGGACCCGGACCCTCGCTTTTTCAATCAGTTCAACATTCACGAAAATGCCTCCAATGGTTAAACGCAACAGTATAGGGGTTTTGCCCTTCTGCGGTCAATGTGGAGTTTCGCGCTCTCGAAGTGCGCGCCGCTCAGGCCGCGAACAGCGTGATGAGGCCCGCCGCGATGCAGTAGACGCCAAAGAGCCAGAAGCGTCCGCCGCGCAGCGTGCGGACCAGCACCGCAAGTGCCGCGTAACCCACTGTCGCCGAGACGGCCGCACCGGCGAGCAGGAGCCAGCCGGGCAGGCCGTCAGCCGCGCCGGGTTGTGCCGTGAACCCGAGATAGTCCAGCAGCGCGGCGCCGGCCAGCAGAGGCAGGCACATGAGAAACGAGAATTCCGCGGCCCGGCCCGGCGCGATGCCCGCCATGCGCGCCGCCGCGATGGTCATGCCGGAACGGCTGATGCCGGGCAGGACGGCCAGAGCCTGAGCGATTCCGGTCAGCAGCGCGCGCGCTCCGGTTACCGGTCCGTCGCCGCACCGCATCCAGCGCAGGGCCAGCAGGACGATCCCGGTGAAGACCAGAAAACCGCTTACCGCGCGCGGATCCTCGTAAAAAGCGTCCACCTTGTCATGGCACAGATAGTAAAAGAAGGCGGCCGGAATCGCGGAGACGATGATGTGTCCCAGTGTCGTCCAACTGGCGCGCCGGCCGCGCAGCACGCCGCACGCCAGATTCCACAGCGCCGTGCGATAATAGGCCATGATCGAGACCATGGTGCCGAGATGCAGCACCACCTCCAGCCGGACGCCCGGCATGTTGATTTTGAGCAGGCTCTGGGCGAGCACCAGATGCCCGGAACTGCTGATCGGCAGGAACTCCGCAATGCCCTGGAGCACCGCCAACAACATGACATCCATACATTCGCGCATACCTACGACCTGACTTACCTAAGGGGGTGAAAGAGAACGGGGCGGTCACGGCGCGCCTGCGCCGATGCACCAGAGATGGTCGTGGCCGCGCACGAAGAGCTGTCCGCCCGCAATAATGGGCGTGGCGCTGACCGCCTCGCCCATTGGATTTACGGCCAGTTCTTTGACCTCGCGTGTGGCGCCATAGACCCGGAAGACACCTTTTTTACGGTCCACGATGTAGACGCGTCCCTCTGCAGCGACGGGGGAGGCGTAGAAGCCATCTTCGAACTCCTTGTACCACAGTTGCTTGCCGTCAGCCAGATCATGGCAGAGCACCTCGCCGGCATCGGTGACCAGAAAGACGAGCCCGTCGAGGATGACCGGACTGGCGACGTCCGGCAGATTGCCCTCATCCCACTCCCAGAGTTGCTGCGGCTCGCCCTGCTGGGGCATCCGGTAAGCCACCATGCGCGAGTAACAGTTCGCGGCCAACCAGACATCTTTTTCCCACGCCAGCGACGGGGCGATCTCGCCGGTGACGGCTTCGACCTGCCAAAGTTTCTTTCCCGTTGCCAGTTCCATGCCCCAGGTCTGTCCGCTCGCGTGTACCAGCAACACGTAGCTGTCACACAGCGGCATGATCAGCGGCGTGCTCCAAGACATGCCGGCTTCGCGCGGGGTCTCCCAGAGCGTGCGCCCGCTGGTTTTGTCGATGGCCAGGATGCGGCTGCGCTCCTCTTGGTCCCACTGCACGATCAGCATCTCGCCGCAATAGACGAGCGACGAGGCGTGGCCGTAGGTGTTGTGGGGCCGCCCCAGATAAAGCTGCCAGACGATCTGGCCGTCATGGTCGAGCGCGGTCAGGTCGCCGCTGGCGAAGATGGCGTAGACGCGCGATTCGTCGCAGGCGGGCGTGGAAGCGGCGAGCCCGGTGTCCTCGCTGGTTTCCGGCAGCGGCTCGCCGCCCTTCGCGCCGTCCGGGACATCGCGGGACCAGAGCAGGCCGCCGGTCGCCGTGTCGTACGCCATGACGCTGCGCGTCTGGCTGTCGCCGGTCGTCAGGAAAAGCCGGTTGCCCCACACGACGGGCGTGCTGGAGCCGCCGCGCGTTAGTTTACTTTTCCAGCGAATGTTATGGCCGGTCATGCCGTTCCACGCCAGCGGCAGGTTGGTGAGCGTCGTGCGGCCCGACATCTCGGGGCCGCGCAGGAAGGGCCACTGCGCGGCAAGCGCGGTCTGCGAGGTGCCGCGCCGACAGGGGCAGGCATGGGCTTCGCCGGGCTTCAGCGCGGGATTGATGAGGCTGGCGCGCAGCGCCCGATCGGCGGTCCCGCCGCCTGGCTGCCGCCCTTGGCGGACCTGCATGATCGCTGCCGTCATCAGCAGCAACGCGCCGGCCGCGAGCACGGCGTTCACTGCCCAGCGGTCTGCACGCGCGGGATCTTCGCCGCTGAGCGCACGCGGGTCGGGGATACGCAGGCTTAATCGACACGCTACGCCGAAGCTGCCTGCGGTGAGCAGCAACCCCAGCACCAGCAGCGCCATGCCCTGCTGGCGGAACGAGAGGCTGTTGAAGTAAGCCCGGCGCGCCAAGCGGTCTAACTCGCGGGCAAACGCCACCGTTTGCGGCGTCGCGGTTTCGGCGCGGCTCTGGGCCAGCGCCTGAGCCAACACCTCGGAACGGACCGTTTCGACGGGGCCGACCCGCGCGGCGTCGACAGCCAGCAGGGTGGCGACAGTCAAGCTGAAGACCAGCGCCACCACGCCCACGCCGCGCGCGCACTGCCGCAGCGTCCGGTCGCGCTCTTCCATCCCCTTGCAAGCCATAACGGTCGTCTCTCCCTTTCAGAGTGTTTGCCCGTTATCTTAAAGGAGCGCGTGTGAGGGCGCAACACGTTTGCGCGACATGCGTTTACGCGATCATGCCTCGCGAATGCCGGACCGCATCGGGGCCGGTGAAGAGCGAAGGCTCAGGAGCCGCGCGCGATCTCGCGCTGCAGCCAGCCGGCGACAAAGCGTTTGGGCTCGTCGGGCAGGGTGGCGCACAGGGCAAACGTCGAGCCGGAACCGGTCAAGACGATCTCTTCGGTCGGCATGTTATTGCGCTGCATCCGCTTGTAGGTCAGGGTGGTGCCGCCGCCCATAAAGTCGCGTTCGATGCGGATGCCGCGGGGCGGCTCGCCCATGCTGGACGCCGTGTCGACCGCGGCCTGCAGGAGCGAGAACGCGCAGGTGTGGCCGCAGGCCCGGCAGAGCGCCACGTCGGTGGCCACGTTGATGTCGTCCAGGGGATGGGTACACCGCAGGTCAGGCATAGGTAACGCGTATTCATGTGGTATCAGTTTAGCGTGAGCCTGTCGCCGCGTCCATACGGATTCGTGTCGAGGCGCGGCTTGTCCGGCGGCGTGCTCCTGTGGTATCTTTCCGCCTATCTATTCATCAAGGGAGCGAACGATCATGAGTGAAACACGCAGTACCTGTACCGGAAATCACGAGGGCCATCTGTGTTTGCTGGCCAGTCAGGCGAAGTTTGAGACAATCAAGACGCTGGCCAAGGATCCGAAGTTCATCTGCTTCAATTGTGGCCGGGTGGCCGACAAGGCAGAAAACCTCTGCAACCCCATGCCGTTGGACTAGGCGGGCAACAGCATGCCTGAACGCAGCGAAAAGACCGTGGCGCTCTTCAAGGAGGGGTGCGCCTGCTGGCAGGCCGTGATCGTCGAAGAGGTTTTTCCGTAAAATGCCCCCGGTGCGGTCAGTCGCCCGGCGCGTGGCTCCCCGGCGTGTTGTCTTTGGCCCACTGCGTAGCGAAGTGCACGAGGTCAGTTGAATTGCGCAGGCGCAGTTTATGCTTGATGTGCTCGCGGTAGGTCTGAATCGTCTTGATATTCAATTGCAGCCGGTTGGCGATCTCTTTGGACGAGAAGCCGTTGCCGATGCAGAGGAAGACTTGGAGCTCCCGGTTGCTCAAGGTGTCGATACCCTCACGCGTTCGCGCGCGGTTTTCGCGGTCGACCAGTTGGCGCAGCATGCGTGACGCGATCGCCGGGCTCACGAAGACCTCGCCGCGAAGCACCGTGCGGATCGCTTCGATGATCTGGATGCCGGGCATGTGTTTCATGACATAGCCGTGGGCGCCGGCGCGCAGCACCCGCTCGGCATAGACCGACTCCTCGTGCATGGAGAGGGCCAGCATGCGCAGGTCGGGATACGTGTCGCGCAGCTCTTTGATCAAGTCGATGCCGTCTTTGCCGGGCAGGGCCAGGTCGATCAACGCCAGATCCGGCGTGTTCGCCTCAAGAAACAGGCAGGCCTCTTCAAAATTCTCCGCTTCTCCGAAAACCGCCAGGTCAGGGGTCGTGCGCATCAGCGTTGTCAGCCCTTCTCTGACCAACGGGTGGTCGTCCACGAGTAGGATTCGCTGGCGCGTCACTTCTTGTGGCGACTCGGATCCCTCGTTCTGCGTGAGTTGTTCATTCATGCTTCACCCTTAACTTTCTATCTGTAATTATAGGGAAGTGCAGGGAAAGACGCAACGGTTTTCTCATTTTTTCTTCGTTTTGCGCTGGCGGACCCTCCGCCTTTGCCGTACTCTATCACTCACCGCTGAAACTATGAATGAATTAACCGTTTTTTATCTCCAGAACGCGCCGTTTGAGCATTCGCGCCTCCAAGCGCTGACCCACGGCTTGTCAGACACCTTCCGCAGTTTCTGCAACGAGACGTTTCCGTCGGACGATCCGATCGACTGGCCGACGCTGCGGATTGTGCCGGTCACCACGCCCGAACAGCTTCAGCGCGGGCTTTTCTCGGACGAAACGGTAGAGGGCATGCTGACGGATGACGGGAAAACCTGCATCCTTTTCCTGATGGATGACGCATTCGTTGATCCGGACCAGCCGGCGCGGCGTAAGCCGCTTCATGCCCTGAACCTCGAAGGCATGCCACTCACCCAATGGCTCTACACCTATTTCCCGCCAATCCCCAAAATCGTGCTGACGTCGCCGGGCTCAGAGCGGGTCCGGGTGCCGTCGCGCCGCTGGGTGCTTAAGCCGCGTGAGGTCTTCACCGAGATCCAGGCCCATCTGCCCCGCGTGCGTCACCTGTTCCGCGCCCTGTGGGAGCCGCGTTTCTGGCATGCCCTGCGCCACTATGTGATGGACGAGGCCGGCACCTCCTGGCACACGCCGGGCCACAACGCCGGCCACGCCTTCAGCCGGTCGCTCTTTCTGCAGGGGTTCCGCCACGAATACGGGGCCATGACCTTCCGCGCCGATCTCAGCGTTTCGGTCCACAGTCTGGGCGACCTCTCCACGCCCGAATCGCGCACGCCGCTGGCCGATGCCCAGCGACTCACCTCCGAGATCTTCGGTTCGGCGCAAAGCTGTTACATCACCAATGGCTCGACCACCTCCAACAAAGCCATGTTGATGACGCTGCTGCGGCCCGGCGAGACCGTGCTGCTCGACCGCAATTGCCACAAGTCGGTCCATCATGCCGTCGTGATGGCCGGTGCCATCCCCAACTACCTGCCCGCCCGCTTCAACGCCCACCTCGGCGTCTGGGTTCCGGTTGCCATGGAAGATCTGCGGCGCGCGATCGCGGCGCACTACTCCGAACACGCCAAGCCGCGCATGCTGGTCCTCACCACCTGCACCTACGAGGGGATCCTCTATCCGGTCTGGGAAATCGCACGGCTCTGCGAGCGTCACGGCATCCTCTTCTACGCGGACGAGGCGTGGGCGCCCTATCTCAGTTTCCATCCCTATTACACGGCGGTGGCCGCGAACGGCCGCCGCGTGCGCTACAACGCCATCCACGAGACCTCCAGCGCCCATTTCGCCGTGCAGTCCACCCACA
>MWEJ01000213.1 GCA_002071025.1 Verrucomicrobia bacterium ADurb.Bin070
ACCGTTCCACGTCACCGTTGAGGAGGGCACGAAGCCGGAGCCGGTCACCGTCAGCGTGAATTCGCTGCTGCCGGCCGGCTTGAAGATCGGGCTCATGGCCGACAGGACCGGCGGCGGGTTGTTGACGGTAAACGCCGCGCTCTCAATACTCAGCGGATCGGCCGTCGCCATCAAGGTGTAGCCCGCGCCGCCGTCCGTCCCGATGGACAGATCGGTGAATGTCACCACGCCGGCTGTCGCGTTCTTCGCGACCGTTCCGCCGAGCGTGCCGCTGCCGGGCTTGTCTTCAAGGGTCAGCGAGACCGTCCCGACGAACTGCGTAGCGATCTGGCCGATCTCATCATAGACCGTGACGGTCGGCTGCGGATTCAACGCCACACCGAGGGCCGCGCCGCCCGGCTGCTGCGTGAAGGCCAGCGACGCCGGCAGATAGAAGACGCCGGCATCCGCCGCCGGCTGGAAGCCGATGGTCGAGCCAGTCGACGGATCCTCGGCACTGCTGCTCAGCCACGGGCTGAAGTCCACCGCGCCCACTACCGCGGTGCCCGTGCCGCCGGCGTTGGTTTCGCTCGTGGGCCCCGTCGCGCTGCCCCACCAGTTGTTGTCGGCATCGACCGATGCCAGTGTTTCGTTTCGCAGCCCGCTAAGCAGGTTACCGCCAAGCGAACAGTTCGTGATCTGCACCTCCGTCGGTCCGGCATTGTTCTTGGCCGTTTCGCCAAGGCGGATGCCATCCGGGCTTCCTGTTACCGTGAGCCCCGACAGCAGAACATCCGTAAGGGTCGCTGGGTTACCGGCATAGCTGCCGTCATCGCGCGCCTTGACGGTGAGTCCTGCGCCATTGACCGCATCTCCCGTGCCGCAATTGGCGAATTCGGAGTTCAGAATGTCGATGTTCTGGTAGGCTCCGTACTTCAGGTTGATGTCGATGCCCGCCGCCCATGCGCCGTTCGTACCGCAGGAGGTGAACCGGTTGTTCTCCAGCAACGCATTGCTGAGTGCCTCGGCGTAGATACCCTTGCTGGAGATTCCCTCGAACGTACAACTGGAAACCGTCACGTTGTTGAAGGCAAGCGGAGACGTGCCGTTGCCCTGAGCGACATTGATTCCGTGAATCCCGCCGTTAAACGCGCTGTTCTCGATGTACAATCCGTCGATTCGGCCAGAGGTGGATTTTCGAATGCCGGTATTGCAGCTATCAAACAAGCTGTCGGTGATTCGCAGGTCGGCGATGTTGGCGTTGTTGTGGATCTCCAAGCCGTAGGTAAATCCTGCGACCGCCACGTCATCGAACGTGATGAATCCGATCTCGCTGTCGATGAGCACGCCGTTCGTGGTCCCCGTCAGCCTCAGGTTAGAGATCACCAGGCGATCCGCAGCACCGTCGCCGCCTGCTGTCAAGACGACGGCGGATGCCGCGCCTCCCGCCACAATGGTGTTGACCAGCGGATCTGCGCCGTTTCCACTGCCTACCAACGAAAGCTTCTTGGAGATCACAAGATTCTCCGAGAAAGCTCCAGGTGCCACATTGACCGTATCGCCCGCCGTCGCCGCATCGATGCCGCGCTGGATGCTGCCGCTCTCCTGGGTCACGTAAATCGCCCCGGCTGCCGTCCGCACAAGACCGAGCGCCGCATCATCCACCTTGTGGTAGACGAGATTCTCGATTGCATAGGGGCTGGCCTCGTCGAACGTCGTGTTATTCGCCGTTAGGTCAAAGGACTGCGTCGACCGGTTGTCGATATAGTTCACATCACCGGCGAAGGCGTTGTTTGATCCCAGCGTCACAGTACCGGCCGTCGCACTGATCAGCAAGTCCGTGTTGTTATCCGAGGAAGAGCTGCCCTCGAACAGGTTGCGGTCCAATGCTGCAACACCGGAATTGATGATCCGCATGGCGGTATTGTTGTTAAACAGACTATTTTCATAAACAACGGCACTGCCACCGTCCACGTCAATACCGATCAAACACCCGCTGATGCTCGCGGTATTGTTCCTGATGTCAGCCGTTGCCCTGTTTCCTGTCGGATCCGATTCAAAAACCCTTATGCCCGTTGAACCGATATCGCCGACAATCGTATTGTCTTCGCTGATCTCGACGTTCAACACCCGGCCGCCGACAGGTGTCGCCGCATTCTGGTGCACATCGATACCCCGCGCAAACCCTTGAATGAAATTACCGCGCAAGACCGCGTAGTTGGACCCGTTTTCATCAGCAAACAACGTGCCGTCATCAGTCAGGAAGATCGCCGTCCCCTGTCCTGCGCTCCCACTGACACTATCCGTTGACACGAACTCATTGTTGAAGATTTTGACCGGATTGGCCGGATTCTCATTATGGAAGACCCACATTCCCGCATCGCCTGCATCGGCATTCACAAGGTTGCCCTGAATCGTGATCGGGTTGTCATTCCACCAGACAACCATCCCCTGCCCATCGACCTCATCGCCTGTCAAGTCAATGACGTTATCATCAACGACAGACCCGGCCCCCAACCCAACCAAACTCATGCCAGACAGCGTATTCGTGATCAGATTGCCGCTGATCTTTGAGATCCCAACGCCGCCGTAATTGTAATTCCAGATTGAGTCCCATCCCGTGCGCTGTCCATGAACCACGTTGTTGGTGATCGTCGCAGCGCCTTGATAGACACCGATGCCGCGAGCGGCAGTCGCGGAGACATCACAGTTCGCGACAGTGGAGTCACCAGACAACAGAATGCCATAGAAGCGGGACACATTGCGGATAACGCAACTGTCCACCCAATGTCCTTCAGCCGATGCGTAGTCTGGTCCAGCCCCAAGGATGGCGATATAATAGGTGTTAAGAATCGCGACATCCTGCACGTTCAGGTTGTCAAACGTCTGGCTACGGTTATCGGTAACAATTCCCGTCCGGTAGTTGTTCTTGCCGGCCGTCAGAGCCTCGTTCCCTTGGCCGTTCACGGTCAACGCCTTGATCGTCACATGATCCGACTGAACCAGGAAGCCGTGCTGACAGATCCCTCCAAAGGCTGTTGCTTCGTTGCTGTCTTCACCGGCAGGAACGATCACCACGCCTTCACGTGACTGACCGATGATCGTCTGCGGTTTGGTGACCGCAATGTTGGACTCCTTGTAGGTGCCGTTTTGCACAAAAACTGTGCCGCTTGCGTCGACACCGGACACGGCGCTTTGAATCGTCGCAAACGCGTTGCGGCCGAACTGCAGGTAGGTGCCGGCCGGCGCGTCGGGCTTCTGGACGCCCGCGCCGGAAACGGTCCCGGCCCAGTCATCATCCACATAGACGATCGCCGTGCCGGTTTCGCCCGCGTACAGCACCGGGTCGCCGTCGGCTTCCGTAATGGTCGTCGCCGCGGAGCCCAGGCTGTCATAAAACAGCGCCAGCGCGATGGCCTCGTTGACGTCGCCGTCGGCATACGTCGTGGTGGCGCTTGAGGCAATCACATAGGAATACCCGGTGATGGCGAGGCCGGTGACTCCGGGATCCTGAACGTAAATCGCTTGGACCTCGCCGAAGTTATTGTCCGCAAGGTTTGCCGTCACGTTGGCGCAACTGCTTCCAGAATATGAAGAGTTGTACACCGCAACACCGCCCCACACGTTGCCGCTCGTGGTGCAGCCCGTCAGCGTCACATCCGTGCAGCCCGTGATCTGGATGCCGTTGCCGCGGGAGGTGTTCAAAGCGGTGAGCCCGTCCAGCGTCGCCCCGTTGACCGCGTGCAGGTCGAACGCCGTGCGATAGGATCCGCTGATGGCGATGTCGCGCAGGACGAGATTCGCGATCGCGACACCGGACTCCACCGGTTCGGGTGCGGCGTGGATCGGATAGCCGCCACCCGTCTCATTTTCCGGTATGACCGTGAAGTGTTCGAGCGTCACGTCGTCGGCCTTGACATGAACACCCCAAGCGGCACCGCACGCCGAGACGTCAATGAAGACGTCGGCGCGCGAGGCACCCGTCAACGTCAGCCCCGGCTTGGCCAGCGTCAACGTGCCCGTTTGTACATAGGTGCCTGCCGCCACATGGATCGTGTCGCCGGGATTCGCCGCAGCGTACGCCGCCTGGATCGACAGGAAGTGCGTCGCGTCTTCGCTGCCGGTGTCATCCACATAGAGATCTGTGAAGTGGAGCGTGGCGAGCGGGGAGTCGACAAAGTAGCTGCCGATGTCGATCGCGCCGACGATGGCCGAACCCGTGCCGAAGAAACCCGCGCCGGAAGGCCCGAACGCCGTGCCCCAGTAGTTGGCTGAGACATCCACAAGGCCGGCGTCGTCCAGCGTGTACTCGGTGTTGTCCTCAAGCGCGACACCCGCGACCGTCGCGAGGAAGCTGTTCGTAAGAATGGTGTTGCCCGAGGCGAGATCCTCGTGGCCAGCGGTGTGCGGCTCGAACTGCGTCCAGCCGCTGCGAATCCAGAGGCTGGTGGCGCTGCCGCTGATGACGTTACCGATGATCGCGTTATTCGCGCTGGCCATCAACTGGATGCCTTCGGCGAGATTGTCGGAGACGGTGTTGTCACAGACCGTGTTGCCGTCCGCCTTCCAGATATAGAGGCCGTTGTTGCCGTTGCCGGAGAGCGTGTTGCCGGAGAGCGTGTTGCCGTTGCAGGCCCAGCCGAGATAGACGCCGTCGCCCTGGTTGTCCGCAAACAGGTTGCCGCTGATCGTATTACCGATCGAGAAGAGGTCCTCGCGGTCGTCAGCGTTGAGGTCGATGCCGTCAAGGACGATGCCGTAGCCGTATTGCGTCCCGAACGTTGTCGTCGCCGTGACCGTGTTGCCCGAGACGGTGTTGTTCGCGGAACCCAGCAGCCCGATGCCGGCGATCACGTTGCCCGCGAGCGTATTATCCTGGATCGTGTTGCCGTTCGCACCCTGGAGGCCGATACCGACGCCGCCGTTGGCGCTGACCACACAGTCGCGCACCTCGCACCCCGACACGCCGTACAGGATCACGCCCGCGTCGGCGATCGGTGTGGCGCCGGAGCCCGTCACCGTGAAGCCGGACAGCGCCACGTCGTCAGCCGTGATCGTCACGGCCACGCCGCTGCCGCTGCCATTGACCGTGGTCGTCGCGGCATCCGCGCCGGCGAGTTTGATCGTCTTGTCGACGGTGACGTGCTCGTTGTAGGTGCCCGCCGCAACGCTCACCGTGCCGAACGGCGACACCGCGTTCACGCCGCCCTGGATGGTCTTGAACTGATTGCCGGATTCCGTCGCTAAGGCGCCGTCAACAAAGACCGTGAAGTAACGGAGATCGGTCAGAGCGGCGTCGGCGTAGAAGCTGTCGGTCACGACATCGCCGAGGACCAGCGCGTCAAGGTCGGGTGTCGCCGAGCCCCAATAGTTACCGTTCGCCGTCACGGGAATCGCTGTGACATTCTTGACGCCGGCGAGGACTTCGGAGAAGCTGTTGCTGATGATCGCGACGCTCGCAGCGGCGAGATTCTGTTCGACCATAATGCCGACGGCATCGGGATCGGCCGGCGACTTGTGGTCGACGATCCGCGCGATCACGTTGCCCTGCACCACGGCGTCCGGCGTGTTGCCCTCGAGGCCGATGGCATGGGCCCAGACGCCATCCAGATCGGTGATCAGGTTGTCCTTGATCAGAGGGGCGACTGTTCGTCCCGTGCCGGTAGTCGCGTGATTGATAATGATGCCGTAAGCGCCGCGGCCGCCGGCCTCAAAGGTCGAGGGCGAGGCCACGATGTTGGAGATCACGTTGTTTTGAACCAACAAACCGCTGATGTCGAAATTCCCGGCCGAATCGCCGACCCAGATTCCGTTGGCGCTCTTCTTGTTGCCTTTGCTCTCGATCGCGCGGATCACATTGTCCGTCAACACGACATCGTCTACTGCCGCGATGGTCGAGTAGATCATGACGCCGCACGGCACGGAACTCGGCGCGGCGACTCCGGTGCCTACGTTTTCGATGATAGTGCCGCTGACCGTCAGGTGGTTGCGGTTCAACGCATAGAGGCCATGCAGACCGTTCGGATTCTGAATCGTGAAGCCCGAGATGCTCACACCATCAGCCGCGACGGTCACGGCATCCGTGGCGGTG
>MWEJ01000214.1 GCA_002071025.1 Verrucomicrobia bacterium ADurb.Bin070
GCCGGAGCCGGCCGCCTTGGCATCCAGACGCCAGGTCGCCATACCGCCCTGCGGCACGTCGGCGGAGATTGTCCAATCCTGCAGGAAATTCGCCCGGTAGTGGAAGATCTTGCCCAAGCGCCCCTCGTCGATGAGCTGTTTTGCCAAGGTCACGGCCGGGATCCGCCGGTAGTTGAACGAGACAAAATTGAGCACGCCGGCCTTTTCCACCGCCTCGGTCATGGACAGCGCCTCGGCGCTGTTACGGGCGATGGGCTTTTCGCAGATCACCATTTTGCCGGCCTGGGCCGCTGCGATCGCGATTTCAGCATGAAAGTTATTGGGCACGCAAATTTCGACGACGTCGATGTTCTTGTCCTCGACCACGCGCCGCCAGTCGGTCGTGCAGGATTCATACTCCCAGCGGTCGGCAAACGCCTGCGCCTCGGTTTCAACCAATCCGCAGACGGTCTTTAACACGGGCTTGTAGTCGAGGTCAAAGAAATTGCCGACCCGGCGGTAGGCGTTCGAGTGGGTGCGGGCCATGAAACCATAGCCGATCATTCCGATGTTCAGGGACTTCTTGCTCATAAGTTTTCTCCTTGGACTGACATGGTGCTCATTGCACACATGTATTTACATTCTTGCCCTCTTGTTGTCAAATCGTTTGGTATTTTCAGTGAGAGATCCGGTCATGCGGGTGTCGATTGACGGTGCTCGGAGCGCGTGTTAATGTGGACATCATGAAATCTGCATCTGTGAACCTGTCGGTCGCTGACCGCAGTTTCTTCGACCGCGTGTCGACGTCGGCCTTCACAAACCCGTTCGGAGATGAGCGCGGCCTGGCGGACCGGTGTGCGCTGGGGCTGGACCGCGAGGCCACCTTTGACGAGGTGCTCGACCGTCTGCTGGCAGAGCTGGCCAGGCGCATCGCCGCGCTGGCGATCGGCGGCAGGCGGGTTGACTGCACGCGATTTGCGGCGGAGGACCGCGGCCGCGTGACGATCGCGCTGCTGTTCCTGGTTTTCCATGCGTCGATCGAACGGCTGGACGCCTTGATCCAGCAGCAGCTCGCGGCGGGGGATGCCTCGTGTGCCGCGCCCTTTACCGGCGAAATCTGCGACGAGCTGCGCGGGTACGGGTTCACGCACGACGAGGCGGCGCAGTATGTCGCCATTTTTTATCAGCTCCGGCGCGCGTTTTATTTCATCACGAACGGACTCGTCGGCAGCAGTCCCGCCATGAAACAGCTCAGGAAACGGCTGTGGGAAAACATCTTCACGCACGATGTGCGCTGGTATGTGGCATGCCTCTGGAACCGCATGGAAGAGTTTTCCACGCTGCTGCTCGGAGAAACCGGCACCGGCAAGGGCGCTGCCGCTGCGGCACTGGGGCGCTCGGGGTTCATTCCGTATGATCCGGCCGGCCGCTGTTTCGCCGAGAGCTTCACTCGCGCGTTCGTGCCGATCAATCTCTCGCAGTATCCCGAAACGCTGATCGAGTCGGAGCTGTTCGGCCACCGCAAGGGTGCGTTTACCGGAGCGGTGGAACGGCATGAGGGCGTTTTCGCGCGCTGCAGTCCACACGGTGCGATCTTTCTCGATGAAATCGGTGATACGTCCGAGCCGGTGCAGATCAAGCTGCTGCAGGTCTTGCAGCAGCGCACGTTCTCGCCGGTCGGCGGCCACGAGACGTTCCGTTTTGAAGGCCGGGTGATCGCTGCGACCAACAAGCCGCTCGGCCGCCTGCGGCGCGCGGGCGTATTCCGCGACGACTTCTACTACCGACTCTGTTCCGACCAGATCGAGATGCCGCCACTCAGCCGACGGCTGCGCGAACTGCCTTCGGAACTGGAAACCCTGGTCGCGCACATGCTGCGACGGATGTGTGGCGAGGGCGCAAGGACTTTGGTGGACCCGGTCATGGGCGCGCTCGCGCGCGGGGTCGGCCCGGATTACGCCTGGCCCGGCAACGTGCGCGAACTGGAACAGGCCGTGCGCCGCATCCTGTTGACCGGCAGGTATACCGGCGACACGGCGCCGGAGGGCGAACCGGAAGGGGATCTGGCTGAACGCCTGGCGCGCGGCGAGCTCACGGTCAAGGCGTTGACGGCGGCGTATTGCCGCGCGTTGTTCAAACGTTACGGCCGATACGAGGAGGTCGCGAAACGCACCGGCCTCGACTGGCGCACGGCCAAAAAGTACGCTGAGTCTTGAGGACGGGCGGCGGGCTCACCGAGATTGCCTGCTCAGCGCGGCGCCAGCGGCGCTCCAACCGGTCGTTTGGGGGCTTTCTTGGCCGGCGGGTCTGTGAAGGGCGGCTGCTCAAATGGAATCGGATTCTGGCACACGCGCGGATCGCCCGCAGCTTTCAGCCGCGCCGTCAGGTCGTCGGCCATGCGTGCGCGCGCCGCGGCGTAGGCCGGATCGGCCACCACGTTATTGAGCTGGTCGCGGTCTTTGCGCAGGTCGTAGAGCTCTTCGGCGGGGCGCTTGGCGAAGGCCAGTGCGTAATGCCTGCGACCGGATTCGGATTCCCGGTTGAGCACGACCCAGGCTTTGGTCGGACTGGCGTCCAGGTCGGGAAACGCATAGCGGGTGTTGTGCTCGAGCTCCTCGACCGAGAGCGTGTCGAGTGGCGCCTCGGCTGCGAACGGCGCACCCATCGGCCAGCGTTCGGGCGCGAAATTGCGGATGTAGAGGAAGTCGGCGGTGTGCAACGCGCGCATCGGATAGGGCAGGCACGCGTCACGCGCCTCGGCGACATGCCGCTCGCGGCCGGTGATCACGGCGGTGCGCGAGGGATCGATAAGGCCGCCCGTCTCGGCGGTCAACAGCGGCAGGATGGAACGGCTGTCAAGGCCGGCGGGATGCGGCACGCCGGCGATGTCGAGGAAGGTCGGGCAGAGATCGGGCAGGCACACGAAATCATCCGCGATGCGACCGGGCGTGCCGCCGGGCCAGCGTACCACAAGCGGCACTGCCGTCCCGTGGGAATAGAGGTTGCACTTCCCCGAGGGCACGCCGGGGAACCCATGGTCGCCGCTGACCACGATGACCGTGCGCGCCAGCTCGCCCGCCGCTTCGATGCGCTGCAGCAGCGCGCCGAGGCACGCGTCCACGGCCTGGCATTCGCCGAGGTAATCCGCCACATCCTCGCGGACCTCGGGCACATCGGGCAACACGCCGGGAAGTTTGCCTTTGAGCGCGTCGGGTCGGATACCCCAATGTCTCAAGCCCGACCCCTTGACCCATTCACGGTGGGTGGTGGTCGTGCCGAAATAGTAGAGCCAAGGCTGGCCGGGCTTACGATCCGCCATAAAGGCATCGAAATTCCCGCGAACCTGATCGAGGATCTGTTCGCGGGCGGCGGCGGCGCTGAGGCCTTGGGTCATCCGCTTTTCGGTCTCCTCGGAGAAGTTGTTGGGTGCGCGGCCCGCCTTTTCGTAGGCGTGGCGCTGACCGTCGAACGGCGCATCGGGGTTGGCGCCGGGGCTCCACACCTTGTAGCTCTTGCCGATGTGGTAGCCGGCATCGCGCAGTAGCAGCGGGAAGGTCGGGATGGCGGTGTCCCAGACCGCGCCCACGAGGATCGCGCCGCGGCCGGTGTTAAAAAAGTGGCGTCCCGAGAAGAGCGCACTGCGGCAGGGGGTGCAGCTCGGCGCGCTGACAAAAGCGTGACGAAAGATCACGCCTTCACGCGCCATGCGGTCCACGTGCGGGGTCTTGATCACGTCGCTGGGCGAAGGCACCCGGTCGAGCGCCGCATAGGCCCCGGCGTAACGGCCCCAGTCGTCCGCGAAGACAAAGAGGATATTCAGGCGGCTGTCCGCCTGCGCCGCCGTGGCGCGAAGTCCGATCCCCGCGCAGAGCACACCCACATGCAGCCATCGTGTTGACACGGTACGCCTCCCTTTCTTTACTGATCCATGCTGAGCTGTTCGTAGAGCCCGGGTTTCCAGATCCCGCGAAACTCGGCGGGAATCCGTTCGCGGGCCAATTTGCGGAACGGCTCCACGTCGAGCGGAATGAATTCGACCCCTGCGGCTTCGATCTCCTTCCGGTACGTCGCCTCTGCGCGTTCCACTTCCCGGTTGTGCCACGCCGTCGCGGCCTCAAACGCGCGCATCACGCAAGCCTGCTCTGCAGCCGTGAAGCGACGTGTGAATCGGGGGCCCAGCGCCGGCAGATAAAAGCTGACGAGGTGACGGGTCTCCATGATGTACTTCTGCACCTCGTGCAGGTGGTTCGCATACACCGTGGCCAAGGGATTCTCCTGGCCGTCCACCACGCCGAGCTTGAGCGCCATGAACATGTCGGTGAACGGAATGGGCGTGACGTTCGCGCCGAAGGCCTGCCACGATTTGATGAACACCTCAAGCTCGGGGACACGCAGCTTCAATCCTTTCAGGTCGGCCGGGCTCAGCACCTTGCGTGACGTCGTCGTCAGATAGCGCGGTCCGCGAAACCAGAGATTGATCAGCCGGATGCCGGCCCGCCGCTCCATCGTCTGCCGCAAGGCCACGCCCGCATCACCGGCCCAGGCGCGCTCGACATGCGCGTAGTCGCGCCAGACAAAGGGCGCCTCAAAGGCACCAAACTCGGGCGCGTACCAGCCGATCACCGCGCCACCGGTCACGATCATGTCGGCACAACCCAGCTTGAGCCCTTCGATGATCTCGCGCTCATTCCCCAACTGGCCGCCGGGGTAAAGGCGAACCTGAATGGCGCCCCCTGATTCGTCCTCAATCTGGCGCGCCATGCGCAGCGCCGCCTGATGAAGCAGTTCGGTCGGGCCTTGCGCATAGGCGATCCGGAAGAGCTTCGGCCCGGCTGACGGCCTGCCGCAGGAAGCGGCAAGGAGCAACAGGACCGGGATGATGAGGCGCAAACGTTTCATTTCAGAGCATCTCCCGCGCCGCGGGTTAACCACAGCGACAGTTCAGGAACAAACGCCACAGCCAGCAGAATGACCGCC
Organism: Verrucomicrobia bacterium ADurb.Bin070; assembly: GCA_002071025.1. Lineage (GTDB taxonomy): Bacteria > Verrucomicrobiota > Kiritimatiellia > RFP12 > UBA1067 > DUPH01. The sequence goes on from MWEJ01000214.1 coordinate 4,957, forward strand.
AACAGGATATAAAAGGGCCACAGCGAGCGCACGAGCATTTTGACCGGCACCCGGCTGATGCCGGTCAGCACAAAGAGCAGCATGCCGACCGGCGGCGTCAAGAGACCGATCATGATGGCGAGCTGAAACACCACGCCGAAATGAACGACGTCGATCCGGTAGGCCGCAAGCATGGGCAGCAGCAGCGGCGTGAGGATGATCATGATGCTGCCGCCCTCCATGAACATGCCGAGGACCAGGATCAGGCCGATCAGCAGCAGCAGCAGCGCGGTGCGGCTACCGGTCATCGCCTGCACGCCGCCGATGATGCGCTCCGCGTCCACCGCGTGCGAGATCAGGAAACCGAAGCATGAGGCGCACGCGATGATCATCATGATCGACGCCGTGCGCCGGGCCGTTACCGTCAAGAGGCGCACGAGATCGCGCGCGTGCAGGGTACGGTAGATCACGAACCCGACCAGCAGGCCGTAACCGACTGCCAGCGCACCCGCCTCGGTCGGTGTCACCAGCCCGCCGAAGATCCCGCCCAAGATGATGACCGGCATCAGCAGCGCCGGAAGGGCTTCGCGGAAGCTCTGCCACAGCTCGCGCCGGCTGTGGCGTTCGCCCGCCGGATAGCCGTGGCGATACGCCATCAGCACGCATACGGCCAAAACGCCGAACGCCAGCAGCACGCCGGGAAGCGTGCCCGCGAGAAAGAGTTTGCCCACGGATGCGCCGGAAACTGAGGCATAGATGATAAACCCGACGCTCGGCGGGATAATCGGTCCGACCGTGGCGGCCGCCGCGTTGAGGGCTGCAGCGAAACTGCGCGGATACCCCTGCTTCTCCATCATCGGCACCATGGTCGAGCCGACGGCAGCGGCGCTCGCCACGGCCGCACCCGACACCATCGCCACCAGCACGTTGACTGCCACCACCACATAGGAAAGTCCTCCGCGCGGCGGCCCGATGATGGCCAGCGCCAGGCGCGTCAAACTGCGCGTGATACCCGCCGCATTCATGATCTCGCCCGCCAGCAGGAAAAAAGGCAGGGCCAGCAGGACCAGAGAATCCGCGCCCACGCACACGCGC
>MWEJ01000215.1 GCA_002071025.1 Verrucomicrobia bacterium ADurb.Bin070
TTCGGCCTCAGCGCCCCGCTGATCGCCCCCGGCCGCCCCACCGTCGCCTCGCTGCTCAAGGCCAAGGGCTACCACACAGCCTGCTTCGGCAAGTGGCACCTCGGCCTCGGCTGGGCCGGTCAAACCACCGACGACCCTTTGCTCAAAGGCGGCGCGGTGGATTATACCAAGCCGCTCAGCGACTCCCCGCTCTCCCACGGCTTCGACACCTTTTTCGGCATCACCGGTTCGCTCGACATGGCCCCCTACACCTACATCGAGAACGACCGCCTGACCGCCCTGCCCACCCTGACCAGCACCGAAGGCGGACGCGCCGGCCCCACCGCGCCCGGCTTCTCCGCGCTGGACGTGCTGCCGGCCATCACCGCCAAGGCCGAGGCCTATATCGCCGCGCGCGCCCAGGCCGCGAAAGCCGGCTCCCCCTTCTTCCTCTACCTGCCGCTCAACGCGCCCCACACACCGGTCGTGCCGTCCGGCCCGTGGCGGCGCGACCACCCGCTCGGCCACTACGCCGGTTTTGTGGAACAGGTGGACGACACCGTCGGCCGCGTACTGGCCGCGCTCGACCGCCACGGCCTCGCCGAGCAGACCCTCGTGATCGTCACCAGCGACAACGGCTACGCGCCGTACGTCGGCATCGTGACCGGCGACGACCGGCGCGCCGGCAAAGGCGGCGTCAAGGCGCTTGAGGCGCAAGGCCACCGGCCCAGCGCCGACTACCGCGGCTACAAGAGCGAGCTGTGGGAGGGCGGCCACCGCGTGCCGTTCCTGGCGCGCTGGCCCGGCACGGTCAAGCCCGGCACGGTCTGCGGCGGCCTGCTCGGCCTGCACGACCTCTTCGCTACGGCGGCTGAACTGGTCGGCGCGGATTATCCCGAGAGCGCGGCCGAGGACAGCGTCAGCTTCCTGCCGCTGCTGCGCGGCGAAGCCGGACGGCGCACCGACCTGGTCATGCACAGCGTCAACGGCCGCTTCGCCTTCCGCGAGGGCGCCTGGAAATTGGTGGCCTGGCGCGGGTCTGGCGGCTTTTCCGACAACCAGAAACGGCCCGACGGCACCCGCGTCCACGACGGGCTGCCTGACGCGCAGCTCTACGACCTCGCCGCCGATCCCGCCGAGACGCGGAACCTGGCGGCCGAACAGCCCGAGCGGGTGCGGCGCCTGCGCGAGGCGCTTGAAAAAGCCGTCGCGGCGGGGCGCACCACCCCGGGCGCGCCGCAGACCAACGACGTGCCGGTCGTCATTGACAAAACCGTGCCGTAATCCTGTCGCCCCACTCAGGCGGAGGCGGCCGCCCGTTGCAGGCGCTTGAGCTGGCCGGACACCGACATCTTCTGCATCGGGCTCATGCGGTCCACCAGCAGCACGCCGTTGAGATGGTCGGTCTCGTGCTGGATGGCGCGCGAGAGCAGCCCACGCGCCGTCGCCGTCTGGCGCCGGCCCTCCAGATCCAGGTAGGAGACTGTGACCGTGTCCGCCCGCGTGATCGGCGCGCCGATCTCCGGAAAGCTGAGGCACCCCTCCTCGTTGCGCTGCTTACCCTCGCTCGCCACAATCTCGGGATTGATCAGAATCAACGGCATGGCAACCGCCGCGTTGAAGGCGCGGCACGCCTCTTTCTCGGCCTCGCGCGGCACATCGATCACGCAAACCGCCTCTGTGCGCCCCACCTGTTCCGCCGCCAGGCCCACGCCCTTGGCCGCATACATGCTCTCCAGCATGTCGCTGACAAGCTGTCGCACGGATGCCGTGATCTCCGCCACCGGCACCGCCTTCTGGCGCAGCACCTCGTTCCCGTATGTCACCACAGGTAGAATCACATCAGACCTCGCTTTCAGAGTCCGTAGCTTAAAGAACCCGGACCTCGCTTGACAACCCCAAAAAAATGCGGCGTGCGCCCGCATGATTTGGCGATTGGCTTTTAGGGCACGATTAGGTATGGTGTCGCCCAACCACGTTATCCTGACGGGATCGCTATGACGCTTCGGACTTTACTCGACGATGCGGCGGCGCGTGCGCCGAACGCGGTGGCTTTGCGTTACCGGCGCGACGCCGCCTGGCAAAAACGCTCCTACGCAGAACTGGCCGCAGGCGTCCGCCAGATGGCCGAGGCCTTCAGCCAGTTCAATCTGAAACCCGGCGCAGAACCGGTGGCGCTGATCCTTGAGAACGGCCCGGAGTGGATCGAGACCTACCTCGCCCTGGCCGGAGCCGGCATCGCGGTCGTGCCGCTCGACCCCAAGCTGCGCGCCTGCGAGGTGGCGTATGTCCTCAAGGATTCCGAGGCGGTCGCGGTTTTCACCGACACGCGCCACCTTGACCTGCTGGAGACCATCCTGCCCGAACTGCCGGCCGTGCGCGCGCTGGTCGTCACCGACGGCGGCGGCGAGCCGCTCGCGCCGATCGCTGGGCGCCCCTGCCACGATTACGAAACCCTGCGCGCCGACGTGCGCGCGGCGAAGCCAGCCTGGTATGACGCCCACCAGCCCGCGCCGCAGGACGTCGCCTCGATCATCTACACCTCGGGCACCACCGGCAAGCCCAAGGGCGCGATGCTCACCCACCTCAACTTCTGCAGCGACGCGCAGGGCAGTTTTGAAGCCATCGGCGACATGATCACCGCCAAAGACGACTTTCTGGTCGTGCTGCCGCTCTTCCACGCCTTCTCGTTCACCGCCAACTTCGTGGTGCCGCTGGTCAAAGGCTGCGGCATGTATTTCGTCGAGAGCCTGCGCACCGTCGGCGACGACATCAAGACGCTGCGGCCCTCGATCTTCATCGCCGTGCCGCTGCTGGCCGAGAAGCTCTTCGCCAAGATCGACGACAAGCTCAAGCACAACACCGTCGCGCAGCTCCTGATCAAAGCGGGGCTCGGCAGCCTGGTCGGCAAAAAGGTGCTCAAAGGCCTGGGCGGACGCCTGCGTTTCCTGATCGTCGGCGGCGCCCCCTGCCCGTTGCATGTGCTGCAGGGCTTCCGCCGCCTCGGCGTGCCGATCGTCGAAGGCTACGGCCTGACCGAATGCTCGCCGGTGGTCTCCATCACCAACATCCGGCAGGCCCGCATCGGCACCATCGGCAAGAAGTTGCCGAACATCGAGGTGCGCCTCGCCGACACCAATGAGCAGGGCGTGGGCGAACTGCAGGTGCGCGGACCGATCGTGATGAAAGGCTATTTTAAAAATCTCACCGCCACGCGCGAAGCTTTTGACGGCGACTGGCTGCGCACCGGCGACCTCGCCTCGATCGACGCGGAAGGCTTCCTGACCATCCGCGGCCGCAAGAAAGCGCTGATCGTCAACCGCGAAGGCAAGAACATCTACCCGGAAGAGGTTGAGAACGTGATCGCGCGCGACCCGCTGATCGCCGATGTGATCGTCATCGGCTATACGGTCGGCAACGTGCCCGGCGAGCGCGTGGGCGCGATCGTCACACCGGATCTGGAAGCCCTCGCCGCCGCCCACGACGGCGCCGAGCCGCCGTGGCCCGTGATCGAACAGCTCGTGCGCGACCGCGTGCGCGCGCAGTGCGCCTGCCTCACCGATTACAAGCATCCGCGCAAGATCATCGTGCAGTGTGAGCCGCTCGAGCGCACCTCGATCCAGAAAGTGCGCCGCTGCGTCTATCAGGGCAAACTCAACGAGTAAAACCATGAGCCTCAATGACACCCCCCAGGGCGAGCGCGTGCATATCGCGCTCTTCGGCCGCCGCAACGTCGGCAAATCCAGTCTGATCAACGCGCTCACCGGCCAGGAGGTCGCGATCGTCTCGGCCGTCAAGGGCACCACCACCGATCCTGTCTCCAAGGCGATGGAACTCTTGCCGCTCGGCCCGATCATGATCTTCGACACGCCGGGCCTGGACGACGAGGGCGCGCTGGGCGCGCTGCGCGTCGAGCGCACGCGCGACGTGCTCAATAAGACCGACGTGGCGATCCTGGTGCTGGAGGCGGACGCCGGCATCGGCGCGTGCGAGCGCGAGATCCTCGCGCTGGTGCGCGCCAAGGGCATTCCGCTGCTGACGGTTTTCAACAAAGCCGACCTCTTGCCGCCTTCGCCCGAGGCGCTGCGCCAGGCCGCCGAGGCGAGCAAGGCGCCGGTGCTGGCGGTCTCGTCCGCCACCCGCGCAGGCATAGAGGATCTCAAGCTGGCGCTGGTCAAAGTCGCGCCGGATGACGCCGCCGACACCCGGCTGATCGGCGACTTGCTGCACCCGAATGATCTTGTCGTGCTGGTCACGCCGATCGATTCCGCCGCGCCCAAAGGGCGCCTGATCCTGCCGCAGCAACAGGTCGTGCGCGACATCCTGGAGTCCGGCGCGCTGGCGCTGGTCACGCGCGAGTTCGAGCTGCGCGCGGCGCTCGCCGCGCTCGCCCGCCCGCCGCGGATGGTGGTCACCGACTCCCAGGCGTTCGCCAAGGTCGCGGCCGAAACCCCGCGCGAGGTGCCGCTGACCTCGTTCTCGATGCTTTTCGCGCGCTACAAAGGCGACCTCGCGGAGCAGGTGCGCGGCACGCGGGCGGTCGCGGCGCTGAAGGACGGCGACCGCGTGCTGGTCGCCGAAGGCTGCACGCATCACCGGCAGTGCGACGACATCGGCACGGTCAAGATTCCGCGCTGGCTGCGCCAGCACACCGGCCGCGACCTCGTCTACGAGCACACCAGCGGCATGAAGTACCCGCGCGATCTTTCCGCCTACAAGCTGATCATCCACTGCGGTGCCTGCATGCTCAACCGCCGCGAGATGCATTACCGCATTCAACAGGCCAAGACCGCAGGCATCCCGATCGTCAACTACGGGGTACTGATCGCCTACATGCAGGGTATCCTGGAGCGCTGCCTGGAGCCGTTCGCCCCGAAACAGGACGCGGACGCGCTGTCCGACCGGTGATTACGCCGGGACCTTAATCGACTTTCTTGTCCGGCTCAAGCAATCCCAGATAGTCTCTTCTCGCATACAAGATACGGATAACAGAAAGACTCTTTTCCTCTATGCGGTAGAACACGAGATGGTTCTTGCACTGGATGAACCGGTAGCCCTTCAGCATGGGAATGTCGGTTCTCAGGCGCGCACCTGTCTGTGGCATAGAGACAAGCGTTCGAATCTTGTCAAAGGCAAGCGCGACAAGATCCGCTGCGGCTTGCGGATTGAACAAGTCGTCTGAAATGTAGCGCTTGATCTCCTCCAAATCGGCAACCGCCTGCGGTGTGAACCGAACGTTGAACATGGCTAGACTCCAAGTTTCTTTATCGCGGAGTCCATCGAGACCCATCCGCGTTTCCGGACGGACTCCTCTCCTTCGGCCAAGGCCGACATGAGTTCCAGTTCGGTGTGCAGCCGTTCGTATGCGCGAATATCAACGATTGCAAAGCGCCCGTGCCCGTTCTTGGTCAGAAAGACCGGTGTGTCCGCCGTGACCTCGCGTAAGACGGTGTTGTAATTTCTGAGTTCAGAAATTGGTTTTATGGCTGGCATGATGATTTCCTTTTCTCTATGAACAAAATGTAGCAAAAGTCATCGAAGAGAACAACAGCAGAATCTGTCGTTTCAGTTGGCGAACGTTCAGGCCCTACGGCGACGGTATCCCGGCGACTCCACCGCGTTTTTGTGGCTTGTCTTCATCCAAATCGCTATCGCTATCGGGATCGGTATCGGTATCGATTGACTGGCACGCAGCCATAAGTCCCGTGCCGTACGATGGACGCCTTCCAGCGTCGCGGCTTTCCCGTAGACCCAGGCTACGTAGCCGATCGCCAGCCGGTAGACGTCCAATCTCTCGTGTCCGAGGGCCATTAGCGTTCCTTCTTTGTTCGATCCCGATAGCGATTTCGATATCGATATCGATGCCCCAACGTTGCGGCGCACCAACGGCACGATCAGCTCCGTTGCGTGCGAGGGCTTGTTAGCCAATGATCTCGTTCAACCCCTCGACGACCTGTTGCAGCTCT
>MWEJ01000216.1 GCA_002071025.1 Verrucomicrobia bacterium ADurb.Bin070
GGCCGGCGTGAAAGCGCTCCAGACGCTCTCGATCGGGTAGAGCACCGCGATGTCGGCCACGTGGTGGCCGCCGCGCAGCAGGGTCTGGCAGCGCCCGACGTGCGTGTTGATCCGGCGTAACTGATCGTCGCTGAGATCTTTGAAGGCGTAGTAACTGGTGAGCGTGTTGATGCCGCCCCAGACGAGCCGGTTGCAGGTGCCGCGGATCTCGTCCTCGGTCACGACGCGGATAGGCCGCGTGTCGCCCTTCGGACGGTAGCGCTGGCTGTGGTCGGAGACCTCGCACATCGTGTAGGCGCGGCCCTCCAGGTCGGCGATGCTGCCGATCATGCGCGCGATGTGCCACGGCACACCGGCAGGCAGACTGGTGAGGCAGTCGATGCTGGGCGCGTCGAGCCGGCGCGCGCAGCGGAAGAAATCGCCGTAGAGCGGCACGTGGCTCACCAGGCTCTCTTCGGCCAGCAGGTGGCCGCCCGAAAGGATGTTGTGGCGGGCGCACCACGTTTGAATCTGGCCGAAAAAGTTTTCGGAGACCAGCTCGCCGACCGTGTTCCAGAAGTCGTAACGGGCACGGGCGCCGGCCGGCCCCGCATCGGCGACCAGCGCCGGCAGCAGCGGGCGCAGCGCACGGCCGCGACGCTTGCGGAATTCACGCTCGATCGTGAGCGACCACGGCAGCACGCGGTAAGGCATGGGACGGAACCAGAGGTTTTGCAGCGACGGTTCGTCCGTGAAGGTTGAGACAAAATAACGGCCGAGGTCCTTGCCCATCTGGGCCGCATAGCGGTCATGCGTGACTTCCAGGAAACGCGCGGTCGGCTCGGGCGTCAACAAGTCGATACACGGCTTCTTGTAGGCCAGGCTGATGGCGGCATGCGTGCCCTCATAGATCAGGTCGTCGGTCATGACCGCCACGAACCACTCGCCGTCCGGCGCCTGCCACGAGAGGTGGCCGACCACGACCGACGCGGCGAGATCAACCGCGCGGTCCAGCGCGATCACGCCGTCGCATCGCGGCACGGCCACCGCCGCGACCAAGCGGCCGGGCGGCAGCGACAGCGAAACGGCCGCGCCGCCGGTGACATTCGTTTCGGCGATCAGCAGGCCGCGCGCGGCCCACTCCGGGTGGCCGCGCAGGGTGAGATCGCCCGCGCTGCCCGAAGGATACCCGCGCTCGTCGTAGAGCCAGAGTGACATGCCGGAGGCTTTGGCCATCTGCACGCCGCGCAGAAAGGGCGGCCACTTGGTTTCATCCTCGACATAGCCGTCGAAGGAGACGTTGCCCGCGAAGCCGCCAAACCCTTGTTCGGCCAGCGTGAGCAGGTGCTTGTCCTGTTCCTCCGGCTTGTTTTTCTGACCGTGGATGATGCGCAGGATGCGGGTTGACGCGGGCGGTTCGGCGAAGCGTTCGGCCAGCGGCCGCTCTTCGGCCGGTTGCGGCGGCAGCGCGGTGAGGGGCGCTTCGGCCGAGCGTCCTGCCACGGCGGCGAGGACGGACAGCAGGGCGATGGGCCTGAGGGATGTCTGCATGGTTGCCTTTCGTGTGTTTGGCCAGCGCGGTCACTCGTCGGACGCGCGTATGGGGTTGTCGACATCGCGGACGGGGCCGTCCGCGCCCCCGGTGTCACTCGTCGGAGGCGCGCATGGGGTCGTCGTACGTTCCGATCTCGTCAAGCGGCAGCGCGCGGAAAACCGACGCCGCGCCTGTGTCGGGCGCCGGCACTGCGGCGGCCGTCAGGTTGTCCCAGGTGTCGGTGCCTTTCGGCTTTCTGAAAGTGGGCTCCTCCGCATTCACAAACACGTTGCGCCAGACGCTGTTGAGGTCGGCGCGCGTGCCGAGGTCGGCCAGTTCGGGATAGCGCCGCGAATAGGGGGGCTGGCGGACATCGACATCGGTGAATATCAGCCGCTTGACGGTGTCGCGCGCCAAAAAAGCTTCCCAGCGCTTCTGGCCCCACGGTGAGAAGCTCACGCCGTAGCGGCAGTCGACGAACAGGTTGTTGTCGATGATGTTGTTGTGGCCGCCGTGGATCTGAACGCCGCCGAAGTGGCCGTTCGAGGTGCGCTCAAAGAGGTTGCCATAAACCAGCAGGCCGCTGATCGCGTCATCGAAACGGATGCCGGCTTGGCCGCACGGCACATGCTCGCCGCCGCCGATGTCGCGCCAGCGGTTGAAGCGGATCACCACGCCGCGGTAAGAGGGATTGCCCCACATGTCGATGCCGCCCTGGTCGTCCGACTCCTGAACAACATGATGCACGTCGTTGTACTCGATCAGGTGGTCGTTGCCCTCGATGCGCATGGCGCTGGACGGCGCGTGGTGGAAGTGGTTGTGCGCGACGCGCGCACCGCAGCCTTCCAGCAGCACGGCGGGATTGTAGGTGCGGGAGCAGCGGCCGAAATGATGGATCTCGTTGTTTTCGATCAGCACGTGGCCGGAGGTGAGGTTGCGGCGGTTGCCGCCGCCGACGTGGATGCCGGTGTGGCCCAGCGTGTGCAACAGGTTGCCGTACAGCTTCAGGTTCGCGCTGTCCGGCGCGATGATCGCGCTGCCGCCCAGCCGACGGACCACGCAGCCGGCGACGGTGGCGTTGACGCAGGCATTGAGTACCAGCCCGTGCTGCTGGCCGTATTCAAAGGTCAACCCCTGGAAGACGATGTCACGCACCTGGTCCGCCTGGATGAAGGGCTTGTCCCATCGCGAAAGCACCAGCGTGCTGAACCAAGGATGACGCGTCGGCCAGACATACAGGCTGCCGGTCTCGCGGTCCATATACCATTCGCCGGGCTGGTCGATCTCCTCCAGCAGGTTGAAGACGTAGAACGGGTGGTCGGCGCGCACGCCGTATCCCCCCGGGCGCTCTTTGAGGGTCAGGGTGCCGGCTGCGGTGTCGACCCCGACCGGCACGGCACAGACCGCCCAGAGGTGATACCAGTAGCCGTTGGCCATGACATCCTTGGCCTGCGGCCAGCGCGCCAGACGCTCGGAGGTGAAGCTGAAGACGCGGCTCGTCGGATCGAGCACCGTGCCGGTCATGACCGTGCCGCCGTTCGGCCAGCGCGCGACGGTCAGAGGCCGGCCGTCTTCGAACAGCTCGCGCATCGTTTTGTTGTTGATGCCGTAGCCGAAACTCTGCTGGGGCGTGAACGACGGATAGCCCTGCGCCTTGAGGTCGGCCACCCGCACCTTACCGCGCGCTTCCGCCGGCAGCCGCGCGAGCACGGCCTTGTCGCGCACGGCCCGCAGACGGCGCACACGGATGCCGCCGTCGAAGACCGGCCGTTCGTCGCGCCAGGCGCGATAGACCACGGGCGCGCCGCTGCTGCCGGAGTCGATCGCGGTCAGCGTGAACGTGTTGGTGACCGGATAGGTGCCTCCGCGCAGATAGACGGTGACGCCGCCGCTCGGCAGAACGCCGTTCGTGCGCTGCGCGCGGATCGCGTCGCGCGCCCGTTCCAGCGTGGCGAACGGCTGCTCAAATGAGCCTGCTCCCAGGTCATGGCCCTTGGGCGACACGTAAAAGGCGAGTGCGGGTGTCGGCAGAGCGGGCAGCCGCCGGCGGCCCGCCTCCGGGTCGCGCGCCGGCCGTCCCGCGCGCAGGTTGGCGCACGCCTCGGCGCAGGCGCGCGCTTCGTCGATCAGGTGGGGCGGGGCGTTGGTCACGCCGGCCGCGTCGCGGAACGCGGCCTCGGCCTGCTCCAGACGCTCGTCTTGACGCCACGTCTGCGCCAAACCGAGCGCGGCGATGGCGCGGACATACGCGGGCAGGCGCGGGTCGTCGCGCACGGCGGCATAGTGGCCGCGCGCGGCGTCGAGGCGGCCGGCCTGCCGCAGGATCCGGGCGCAGCGCTGACGGACCTCGGCGGCGTCTATCGGGGGCATGTCGCGGAAAGAGAGAAGCTGGTCGAAAACAGCGGAGGCCGCGTCAACGTTGCCCTCGCGCGCATGAGCGCTGGCGAGCGCCAGGGCGAAGTGGCGCTGGTCGTCGGCGTCCAGCTCCAGAAACTCAGGCAGCTTGGCCAACACGCGGCTCGGCAGCTCGGCGCCCTTGCGCACGGCTTGGGTCAGCGTTTCGACCGCCATGCCGCGCAGGTGGGCCGGTGCAGAAAGGTCGTCAACCAAGGCGACACACGCCGCGGTGTGGGCGTGGCGGCGCGCGGCGGACAGCGCGGCCCAGTGCCGCCACGCGGCGGGCGTGCGCGTGTCAGACACGATCTCCCGCGCGGCGCGGGAGAAGTCGGCGGCGCGTTCCGGAACGAGGGCGGCCTCCTGGAGGGCGCCTACCTGTCCGGCTAGCGCGTCGTTCAGGTGGGCGCCGGTCAGCGAAAGCGCCGCGAGAGTGGCGGCGGGCAGGGCGCGGTCAAAGAGCGCGCACTCGTCGGCCGCCAGGCGTAGCGAGCCGACGCCATACCCGGCGAAGCCGATCTTCAGCGAGGCTTTCGGAGGGACAAGGACGCCGTCGTAGGGTTTTTCGGCGGAGAGCATGCCGTTGACGTAGAGGCGCATGTGTGCGCCATCCCAGGTGGCGGCGAGGTGGTTCCAGAAGCCGGCGCTCAGCGGATCGGTGGCGCGGAGTGAAATCGCGCCTTTGTCGCGTCCGATTTCAAAGGAGGGCAGGCGCGTCTTCCAATCGTAGACGGCCAGGCGCCAGCCATCCGTATACCCGCTGCCGCTGCACGCCAGCATGCCGTTGACGCTGCCGCCGTTGCCGGTTTGGGTGCCGGTGCCGAGCGGCCGCACCCAGAGGGTCACGGTGAAGGCATTGCTGGGGAAGAGGACGGGCGCGGCCTCGAAGCAGGCGCTGTCAAGCAGCGCCGCCGTCCGTCCGGCGATGCGCCCGGGCTCGGTGGCGAGCGGTGCGCCTTGGTGCGGGCGGTAGGTCAGCGCGGCGTCCGAGCCGGCGCGGTCGGGCTGTCTCGGAGCGTCATCCAGCAGCGCATAAAAACGCATCAGGCCCGGCCTGCGCGTCACCTCGTCGGCGTAGGCCTGCCACGCCGCGGCCGGCGTCTGTTGCGCGCGCGCGAAAAACGCCGAGGCCGCGATCAGCAGGCCTATTCCCCCATGAACTCTCCGCATCTGCATAGCCTCCCTTAAACAGTGTTGGGATTACCGTAACAAAATACGGGGTGCCCAGGGAACAGCTATTGTCGCATGGCGTTCAAACGCCTTGCCGCCTGCGTCCCGGCCTTGTTACGATACGCGGCAGGAGGTTCTATGAGCACGATCTTTCAGGCGGTGGGGCGGTTGGGGGTGTGCGCGGCGGTTCTGGCCGGCGCGCTGCGGGCGGAGGAGCGGGTCGTGCTGCGGCCGCAGGATGACGGGCGCGCGTTGCTCAACCCCGGCATGGGGTGGACGATGCATTTCTACTCCAACATCCCGGGCAATTACGGGTCGAAGCTTGAGCCGTCGGACGCGCTCGACGGGTTCCCCGGCTGCTCGGTGGTGTATCTGCGCATTCCGTGGTCGTATCTTGAGCCCGAAGAGGGCGTGTTCAACTGGGCCATCTTGGACACGCCGGCGCAGCGCTGGATCGCGCGCGGCGGGCGCGTGGCGTTCCGCATCACCTGTTCGGAGAGCTGGCTGCGGTACGCCACGCCGGAGTGGGTGAAAAAGGCCGGTGCGCAGGGCGTGTTCTGGGATTACGGCAAAGGGGTGAGCGAAACCGGCGCGTTCTGGGATCCCGCGTTCGCCGATCCGGTTTTCTTGGCCAAGCTTGAAAACCTGCTCAAAGCGATGGCCGCGCGATATGACGGCAATCCGGACGTGGCCTTTATCGACATCGGTTCGTACGGGCTTTGGGGCGAGGGGCACACGGGGGCCAGCAGCCGCGTGCCGCAGGCACAGATGGATGTGGAGGTCAAACGCCACATCGACCTTCATGTGAAGCATTTCAAGCGGACGCTGCTCTGCATCAG
>MWEJ01000217.1 GCA_002071025.1 Verrucomicrobia bacterium ADurb.Bin070
CAACCTGCTCCGCGTCAGCGACCAGCCGGCCGTCAACCGCCACCCCATACTTGTCACACAGACGCCGCAGCGCCGCGTTCATCCCCTCGACATCCATTTCTATACCCCTTCGTGCCCTTTGTGCCTTTGTGTGAGGCACCATCCCGGGCGCTGCCTTTTTTACACTCGTATTTGCAACCACTGCGTGGTTGCCCTCAAAGAGATTTGATCCGCGGCTTGTACGTCGCCACATACGCGGCGTTCTTGCTGTCGCCCCCCGGCGTGTTCGCGCTGTTCCACACCGGCGGCACGATGCCGGCCGCCACGCATTGACGCACGGTCTCGATCTCGAGCCAATGCGCGATGGTGAAATCCACGATGTTCGAAACCGGCGCGATGGGCGTCTCCAGCCCCGGCACCGTCACGATCGCGTCGCCGACCGGGTTGTAGTCGTCGATGCAGACATCCGCCAGATCGAAGATGTTCTTGCCCGACGGGTGCCGGATGAAGTGATCCGCCGGCATCTCCTGCTGCCACAGCGAGCTGGCCACCGCGATGATCTTGACCCCGCGCACTTTCGCCTCCAGCGCCGCGTCGATCGTGGCGGCGTTGATGCCGATATTGTGGAAGATGATCAGCAGATCGTCTTTCTGCAAGTCGTAGTATTTCATCACCGACCGTCCGAAGTTGACGCAGCGCTCCAGCTCCAGATATTTCAGCGCCTGGTTGAAGACCGAGATCCCGGTCTCCATGATCGGGTTGATGTTGCACAGCCCGCCCGCGCGGAAAAACATCTCGCCCATCACCAGCGTGGTGTGACCGCCGCCGCCATAGACGCTGATCAGGCGGTCCTGCCGGATCGCCTCGGTCATCAGCCCGGCGGCCTTCTGAATGTTCTCCGCCTGCTCATCCTTCACCCGCTTGAGCAGCGCCACGGCTTGCTCCATATACCCGAAATCATTCAACATTGTCGTTCTCCTTTCCTCATCCACTAATGCACGAATTAACTAACGCACTAATGAACTTCTTTCAACACCCGCCTGTAATTCTCGCCGATGCGGTCCCACAGCTTCAATGCATCGGGTGCCGCCAGCACCGTACCGTAGCCGCCGCGGTAGGTCCAGGTTCCGAGCCGGTCCACGCCGGCCGCGGCATAGAGATCCACCACGCGGTCGATCTGCGCGAAATCCGCAGGCTGCTTGTAGTAACCCATCAGCCAGCGCTCGGACTGCTTACCGTATTTTTTCGCCACTTCAACCGTGCGCCGTGTGATGTTCTCAAAAAAGGCCTGCGGCAACTCCCACGCGATGATCGTGGTCGAGAAGACATCGAAATACGGACTCGCCGCCACCATGTCCCAGTTATCGTAGCCGCGATGCTCGCAGACATAATAGGTGTTGAGCGTGGCATGCACGCAACAGGTGATCTCCATCCCGGGCTTGATCTCTTTAATCCTCCGCGAGGTGTCTTCAAGAATAAAGAGTGCCTCGCGCCAGCGGAACTGCTTCACGTCATCGGTCATCAGGCGCGGCATTTCATACCCGTAGTAATCCTGGAAACGCCGCATGCAGACCGGACAGCGGCAGGCCCAGTCCTCGCCCGCGCCGCCGGTGATCGAGGCGTAGGATTTCGGCAGGGCATAGTGCGGCTCGTCCCAAAAGAAGCCGTCCGCGTCGGTCTCACGCGCCAACGTCAGGCAGAAGCGCTGGAAATAATCGCGGAACGCCTGCGTGTTGAAGCAGGCATGGACCAACTTCTCGCCGGTCAGCGCTGAGACCTGGCGGTTCTCGGTGTTGTTCTGCAGGAAGAGGCTCACCTGTTCCCCTCCGAAATATTTGCCGATACCCCAGGGATCGAGCAGCACACGCAGACCGACCGTGTGCGCCGAAACCACGATTTTGGGAATGTTCGGGCGCCAGAAGTCGAAGTCGAACTCTGTGACCGCCAGAATCACCGTGGTGCAGCCGTGCGCCTTCATCTCCTTGAAGTCGCACTCCGCATGCTCCACATAATTCAAGCCGTAATAACTGATCGCCGTTTGCGTAATCGCCATGGATAAACCCTCGCTATTATTGAAAACACCGTTATCTTACGCGATTTCTCGCCCCCCCGCGTTCGATTTCGGCCATGATCTTTTTTCAAACATCGGAATAGCAGACAACCTTGTCCATACCAGTACGGGCGGACGTCCCGGACGCCCGCCAGCCCAGTCTCCTCGGTCAGCTTAGAAGCCGTTCACAAACACGGTTTACAGTTTTGCGGGCGGATTGCCGAGTTCCATCGCATGACGAGCAGCGCGGCGCGACACGCATGGATATCCAGAAGCACTAGCATCCCGTCGGATTCACTAAGGGTCGCATCCAATGACTCTTAGACCCGCATTGCATCGCACCCGAATCGCCGCTAGAAACGACGATCGTTTGATCGCCATGGCTTAATCCTGTAACATCACGATATATGAAAGCGAACAAAACCCTGCTTGCGTACACGCTCACCGCCTTTCTCAGTTGCGCGGTATCTGCAGACCATGAATTCAAGACAGAAGTGAACATCTGCTATTCCGCCGCGTCCGACAAATGCGTCCTGGATTTGAAATGGCCGGCCGAAGCGCAAGGCTTCGCGACGGTGGTCAATCTCCACGGCGGCGGCCTCACCGGCGGCAGGAAGCATTTCGCGCCCTGGCCGAAAGAGGCCAAGGACAACGATCATGTTGCTCATGTGGCGGTGCAGTACCGTCTGTAGCCGACTGACGGGGCCGATGCTGTGAAACCCGCCGACTGCATAGCGGATGCGGCGGCATCCGTCGCTTGGACGCTCGCGAACATCGGGAACTACGGCGGCGATCCGAAAAAGATCTTTGTGACGGGAATATCCGCAGGCGGTTACCTCACAGCGATGGTCGGCATGGACGCAAGGTGGCTGGTGCCGCACGGTTTCAAGCCGGGCGCGAGCGCAGCCTGAAGGCGGACGGCGTGAGATGCAGGGAGTCCTGAAAGCGCCGCCCGAAATGGCTGGGACCCGCAAAGCCGCAGGCATCTGCGATCTCGCTGACAGTCATGCGCGTGTCGCGCAGCAGCGTTTGGGCTCGGTCCAGACGCACGCGCAGAATCTCGCCGTGCACCGTCCGCCCCAGCTCTTTGCGGAAATTCATCTCCAAAAGCCGGCGCGAGACGTTCAGTTGGCGGGCCACGTCCGCCACGGTCATCGGCGCGCCGGTGTTGAGCCAGATAAACTCCAGTGCCTTGACCACCAGCGGGTCGCCGATCCGGATGGCCTCGGTCGAGCGGCGCGTCACCACGCGCACCGCGCCGTAAGGGATGATCCTTTGTCCGCGCGTCCGTCCGCGCATGAGACCGTCTAAAACCTTCGCGCCCTCGTAGCAGGCGTCCTCCGCGCCCATCTGGATGCTGGACATGGGCGGGTTGGTGGTCTCGCGACCAGTGGATATCGTTGATTTCTCCGACGAACGCGAAGTTCGTGTAGTGCCGCTCAAGAAAATAGTCGGCCGCCACGCGCCCGATCTCGCGGCTGTCGCACGCGACCCGGCTGAGGCGCGAAAGCGGGTTCGACGGCACCAGATACTCTTTGAGCGGGTCCACGATCACGACGGGCGCGCCCGCGCCGAGCACGGCTGCGGCGTGGGCCTTGTTGTGGACATGATCGCCGCCTGCCGCCGGGAGATGCAGGACGGCTCGCAGTTCACCGTCGCCGTCGTCTACCTGACCTGGAAAGCGACGGCTGACGCTTCGCTCCTGTCCGCGGAGACGCTGGACAAACTGGCGCTGGCGCTGGCCATGGAAGCGGTGCCGCGCGATCCCGCAACCGGGCTGGTGTTCATCGCCCCCTCCAAAGCGTAGGACCGGTGCGCTTACGGTTTCACCGACTCGGTCCGCAAGACCGGCGACTGTTTCTTTGAATCGCTGCTGGACGTGGAGGCCTCGCGCCGTCTGGCGGAACTGCTGACCGCCGCCGGACGGTCACAGGACGCGCTGCGGTACACGCGCCGGGACGATGCGGTCACCGAGCGGATCAACGCCGTATTCTGGGACGAGAGCCTTCGGCTCTACCGCGCGGCGACCGTGCAGTGCAGAGAGGGCGACGTCTGGGGCTCGGCCTTCGCGGTGTGGCTGGGCGTGGCGCCCGCCGAGCGCGCCGACAAGCTCGCCGCCGGGTTCAAGGCCAACCATGGGGGACTGACACAGAAAGGCCAGATCCGCCACACCCCTCCCGGCGTGTACGGGGAGCAGGGGTGCGGGCGGGACACCTATCAGAACGGCGGTTTCTGGGCGACGCCGGTCGGCTGGTACGCCTACACGCTGAACCGGGCCGATCCCGCGATGGCGAATCAGACGCTGATCGACATGGTGAACGATTTTGCCAAGCGGGGCGTGGGCGAATGGGTGTTCGGAGAAAAGGTCGCGCTGCCGGGCGGTTACATGTCCAGCGCCACCCTGCCGCTGGCCGGCATGCGCCGCCTGCAGGCCGAACGCACCAAATGACAAAAGCCTGCGGATTATGTGCGCACGGAATCCAGAAACAGACAAGCCAACCACCCGGGGTGCCGGGCGAAAATGGGGGCGGTAACTTTGGGAGCGTCGGGTGGCAATCGTTGGAAGCGGGGCGGGTAAGCGGGTCGGGTAAGCGGGGCGGGTAAGCGGGTCGGGTAAGCGGGGCGGGTAAGCGGGTCGGGTAAGTGTATCCGAGTAAGTGGGGCGGTTAAGCGGGGCGGTTAAGCGGGGCGGTTAAGTGTAGGGTTGAAACACTTACTCGCGTTCTTACTCGCCACCCTTAACCGCATACCCTTACCCGAGAAACTTAAACGGTCTTGCGCCTGAAGTATGACAAAATGGCCAAGTTATAGACCCCGTTTCACTGTTTGGCTCTTGACATTGCATGCTGATACAGCCTACAATGCAGGCATGAAAAGACAGCAATACACATTACGAAACGTGCCGGAGCGTCTTGACCGCCTCTTGCGCGCGCGAGCGGCGAGCGAGGGGAGAAGCATAAACGCCACGGCGCTGCATGTTCTGGCCATAGGCTTGGGAGTCGGAGACGAGGTTCCAAAGTTCAGTGACCTCGATGGATTCGCCGGGTCCTGGATCGAGGACCCGGCTGTCGATGCCGCGCTGCGCGATATGGATACGGTCGACCGGGATCTTTGGTCATGAAGGTGCTAATCGACACAAACAGATATGTAGACTTCTGCCGTGGCGACCCCGGTGTGACAGAGATCCTTGGCCGCGCGGAGCGGATAGCCATGCCTTTCGTCTCGCTGGCAGAACTGCGCGCGGGTTTCCGCTGCGGAACCTTAGGCCGACGCAACGAGTCCACGCTTTTGCGCTTTCTGTCTTCCAGCCGCGTACAGGTCTTATATCCAGACGAACAAACCACCCACTCCTACACCGGACTCTTCGCACAGCTCCGCGCGCAAGGCACACCCATCCCTACCAACGATCTGTGGATCGCCGCTTTGGCAGTTCAGCATGGACTGTTCTTGTGTTCGCGCGACGCGCACTTCGATCACCTGCCCCAATTGGCCCGTACGTAACCAATACTAAATCACCGTCAGGGCAACAAAATGATGGCGAGGCGCAGCGCTACGCCGTCACGGCTTTATGGACGCCACCAAGGCCTGGAAATGCTCCAGACCGAGCCGGTCACAAAACTTTGCGTAGCACTCCTCTGGCTGCCGCTTGTCCCTGAACAAGCCATTCACCCTCCGATTTTCGGGAATCCATTGGACGTTCTGCCGCAGCACGATGTAAACTGTCCATAGTCGATTATCGATGCCGACATGCCGCCGGCCCCGACACTCTGAAATGCGAACGGTTATAAGACACACCGAATAGTCCTCACGCCGAAAAGGAGAGAACAGATGATCGCTGCAGGCATACTTGTTGCCGCTTCATGTTTGCTGGCCGCCG
>MWEJ01000218.1 GCA_002071025.1 Verrucomicrobia bacterium ADurb.Bin070
GGCGTGGTGTCGCGGTAGATGCCTTCCAAACGCGTGTCGGAGGGACGGCAGCGGCAGCGCACGGACACGCGGACGATCTCGCCTGGCGCGACGGGTACGGGCAGATCGATGAGCAGCTTGCGGCGCGGCGGGTCCGGCGTGAACGGCAAGGGCACGGCGCGGGATGCGTCGGCGGCGGGCAGCGCGACCTCAATCACTTCAAGGTCGCAGGCGTCGAGTTCCAGTGTGCGCATCGGTTCGCGCGCGGTCAGTGTCAGCGTGCCGGCGCCGTCAACGTGGCTCTCGAAAAACGAGAGATGCAGGTCGATGTGGTTGAGTTGGAGAGGAGGCAGACGGAAATCGGAGCGGGCGTAGAGATAAGACATAACGGGGAGGAAGGTTTAGTGTTGGAAAAGCAGAAGGAGCGCGGCCATAACCGGCAGGCACAGGAGCGTGCTGAGAGCCACGGCCGAGCCAGCCAGCTCCTTGTCCGCGCCCATCTGGTCGGCCATGACATACGAGGTGACCGCGCAGGGGCTGGCCAGAAAAAGCAGCGCGACCACCAGCAGCTCGCCGCCGAAGCCTGCGGCGCGCGCGATCGCGTAGCCGATGGCAGGCATGGCCAGAAGTTTGAGGGCGGTGCCGGCCATCGCGGGTCCGAAGCTGGCGCGCATGCGCGTCGGCGTGAGGCCCGCGCCCAGTGCCAGCAGCGCGCAGGGCAGGGCGGCTTGCCCCAAGGCGTTCAGGGCGTTGAAAAGGCCTTGCGGGAGACGCGCCCCGCTCTTGAGGGTCAGGACGCCCAGCAGGCAGCCGATGATCAGCGGATTGCGCAGCACCGCGAGCGCGGTGCGCAGGCGGGCGCGGCGGCCGGCCGCGCCGGACGCCGGGTCGGCGGTGAGAATCAGCACCGCCCAGACGTTGTAGAAGGGGATGGCCGGCGCGAGCGCGAACGTGGCGACCGCTGCCGCGCGGCTGCGCTCGCCAAAGGCGTAGAGAATCACCGGCAGGGCGGTATAGGCGAGGTTGCCGCGCATCGCGGCCTGCATCAGCGCACGCGCGGAAGGGCCCGGCAGCCGCAGCGCGTGCGCCGCCAGCCACGCGGCCGCCGTCACCGCGACCGAGCAGGCGCAGAGCAGCAGCCCCACGCGCAGGCCGTCGCCGCCGGCCGCGCGCGGGGCCTGGAGGATGGTGCAGAACAGCAGCGTAGGCAGCAGCAGCCAGAAGCCCAGACGGTTAAGCTGCGTGAAAAAGAGGTCAGGCAGGAAACGGAACTGGCGCAGCGCCGCGCCGAGCAGCATCAGCAGACAGACCGGAAGGATGGAGCTCAGGACCGCGGCGCTCATGACCTCACTTGCCGAGCAGGCCGCGCAACGACTGGAGACCCTGCCGCAGGGCTTGGGCGCCTTCGTCGTTGTTGCCGGCGGCGGCCTCTTTCTCGGCCTCGGCCTGCGCTTCCTGCAGGGCTTTGAGCGCTTCGGGCGGCAGCGTCATGCCCTGGGGCTGGCCGCCCGGGGCCTGGCCTGCCGCGGCCGGGGCCTGCATGCCGCCGAAGAGCCCGCCGCCCATCATGACCTCCTGCATGTCCTTGGCCTTGGCGTAATCCTTGGGAATGGTGAAGAGCGCCGCCGGCTGCGCGCCGAAGCGGTAATTCTTGAAGAGGATCACCGAGCTCACGTTCATGGGCTCGGCATCCTGCTCCGTCTTGACCTGAGCGTTCGCGGTCATTTTGACCGGCATGTTCTTCTGCGCCGGCGAAAAAAGGATGTCCAGCACTTGCGTGCCTTGGTCCGGGATCTTGACCGTCATGCGGCGCTTCTTGCAGGTCACGCCCTCGAAGACCTCGCTGCCGGCATCTTTGAGCGTGTAATCCAGATCGCCGGACGCCATCTCGTCGACGGGCGTCACGCAGTACTTCTTTTTGTCGGGGAAGAGGGTGTAGCCCACCATCTTGCCGTTTTCGGTGAGCTGCAGCGCCACCATCTTCATGTTCATAAAGGGGACGGTCATCTCGGTGCGCGTCTTGCCGATGTCGTGGTAGACGGTGCTGGCCATGGTCATGCCCATGGCCTGGACCTCCATGTCGGCGGCGTAGCGCTGCTGCAGGCCCAGCTCCTTCTCGAACTTCATCCAGATCTGCTGCGGGTCGGCTCCCTTTTGGCGCAGGCCCTGCGCGGGTGCTGAACGGACTGCGGTGAGCATCAGGGCGGCGGCGAGGGTCAGCCGGGTCAAAACGCATGTCGTCTTCATGGGCGCTCCTTCGTCAGGTGGTGGCGGCTTTTGATAGTCGCCGATTAGGGTCAGTATACCGTCTGGCCGTGAGGGACGCAAGCGCCGCAACGCGCGGTCGCAGGGCCGCATCCCCGTTTCACTTGCTTGGCACGCGAACGCCGAGACGCGAAAACCGGTCTCGCCGAGACCGCCGCCGGGACGAACGCCCGCCCGTTCCTCGCCAACCCGCAACGCCGAAGGGTGATCCCGTTGCCAGCCTTTCCCGCGGACGGGGCCGTCCGCGCCCCCAATCAGGCATCGAAAGCGGCTTCGCCGTGCCAGGCCTCGGCGGCGGGGGGCGTGAGCTGGCCGGCGGCGATGCGCTGGCGCACGGCCTCGAAAAGCAGGATGGTGGTGGCCGAGGCCACGTTGAGCGAGTCGGCCAGGCCGAACATCGGGATGCGCACGCGCAGGTCGGCAGCGTTCATCCACTGCTCGGTGAGGCCGTACTGCTCGGTGCCGACCGCGATCGCGACGTTGCCGGTGAGCGGCACGGTGCAGTGCAGGTGCTCGGTGTGCGGCGTGGTGGCGAGAATGCAGAACCCGCGCGCGCGCAGGAAAGCGAGGGCCTCGTCGCTGGAGGCCTCGACGACCGGCACTGAAAAGAGCGTACCGGTGGAGGCGCGCACGACGTTGGGATTGTGGATGTCGGTGCAGCGGTCGCAGACGATCACGGCGTGCACGCCCGCGGCGTCGGCGGAGCGCAGGATGGTGCCGAGGTTGCCGGGCTTTTCAATCGCTTCGGCCACCACGACCAGCGCGTTGTCGGGCAGGCGCACGTCGGCCAGCGTGCGTCTCAGGTGCGGCCCCACCATCAGCAGGCCGTCGGGACGCTCGCGGTAGGCGAGTTTGCCGAAGACCGGCGCGGAGCAGGCGTAGATCTCCGCGCCGAGCGCGCGGCATTGCTGCACGAGGGCAGGCTCGTTGAGATGCTTGAGCCACAGCGCTTCGCAATAGAAAAGCATCTGCGGCCGATAGCCGTTGTCGAGTGCGCGGCGGCATTCGCGGTAGCCCTCGACCAGCATCTGGCCGGCCTCGTCGCGATGCGAACGCTGGCGCAGCCGGATGGCGTGCTTGACCTTGGGGTTGGCCAGCGAAGTGATGTTCAGTTCCGTCATACCGCGTGAAACGTAGCAAAAATCGGATGCGGAGAAAATGCGGAAGTGGGGGTTACGGATTGCCGCCGGTCCGGAAGGGGTGGTAAGATGTCGCGGCATGCGGAACAGCACAGAGACAGCCGATTACACGCCGGGACGGGCCGCGCGCTTCTATGTGCCGCTGGTGATCCAGGCGGTCTCCCAGAGCCTGACCTATCCGCTGGTCGCGGCGATCGTGTCACACGGCGTGAACGGCGTCGTTGACCTCGCGGCCTTCGCGCAGGGCCAGGCGGTCATGTTTGTCAT
The DNA here is from genome assembly GCA_002071025.1 of Verrucomicrobia bacterium ADurb.Bin070. Taxonomy (GTDB): domain Bacteria; phylum Verrucomicrobiota; class Kiritimatiellia; order RFP12; family UBA1067; genus DUPH01. The sequence goes on from MWEJ01000218.1 coordinate 3,651, forward strand.
CATCGCGTTCGGCGGCGGATTGCTGACCACCGGTATGGTCTTCGGCCGCGATCGCGAGGGCTTCCTTGCCTTCCGCAGCTTGAACCGGATGCTCTGTGTGGCATTGGTCGCTGTGCAGGTGCTGGTCTGTTTCCCGCCCTTCGACGGGGTTGTGTTCCGGCAGGTTCTCGGCCTGGCCGCCCCGCTCGACACGGTGGCCAGAGAGGTGCTGATGCTGAGCATCCCGATGCAGATTCTGGTCTTTATCCGCAACGTGCCGCTGGTCGCGCTCTACAATGCGCGCGCCAGCATGGCCGTGAATCTCGCGACGCTCTTCCGCATCGGCCTGACGGTCCTGCTGGTGCCGCTTTTCCTGCGGCTGGGCTGGACCGGCCACCGCATGGGCGTGCTGGCGATCACGGCGCCGATCGGCGTGGAGACGGTACTGGCCTTCCTGCTCGCGCGGCCGCTGGTGCGCGCCCTGAGGCCTGCGGAACAGCACACGGCCGGCGTCAAGGAGCAGTTTCTTTTCAACACGCCGCTCTCGTTCGGCGGCGTTCTGCTGGCGATCTCCGGCTTCATGGTCGGGGCCTTTATCTCGCGGGCGGCAGACCCCGCGCGCATGCTGCCGATCCACTATGTGACCATGGGCGTGGTCAATCCGGTCGGCTTCGCCGCGCTGCGCATGCAGGCCGTCGTGCTCTCGTTCCCGCCGCGCGACCGCCGCGACCGCGCGATCTTCTGGTTCGGCCTGACGGCGGGCGCGGTGCTGTCGCTCTTTCCCTTCGTGGGACAGATCCCGGAGGTGGCCGCCTGGTACTTCGGCGGCGTGCAGAACCTGCCGTCCTGCGACATCCCGCTGGCCAAGCGCGCGATGCTGCTGGTGACGGTCCTGCCGATCCTGCAGTCGATGCGCGGCCATGCGGAGGGACTGGCCGCCTGGCGCAAACGTCCGAACGCGATTCTGGCCGGGCAGGCAATGTTTCTGGCCTCGCTGGTCTGCACGCTGTTTGTCGGGATGAATGTCGGCGTGCCGGGCTATCTGATGGGCGTGGGCGCGATTCTGGTGGCGGTGATGATGACGTTAGTGACGATCCGCATGGGCCTGGTGTGGGCGGATATGGAGGACACGTTCGGACGGCCGCCGCGCGAGGTCGGAAACACGGAGGGTTAGCGCGGCACGAAAAAGGGAGTCGCCATGCGTATTCTGATCACGGGAGGGACAGGCTTCCTCGGCCGTGCGCTCTGCCGCGCGCTGCTGGACGGCGGACATGCGCTGACGGTGCTCAGCCGGCGGCCGGACAGCGTGCGCCGCCTTTGCGGCGCGGCAGTAACGCCACTCGCCGCGCTTGAGGCGTGGCCGTCCGAGCCGTTCGACGCGGTCGTGAATCTGGCGGGGGCGCCGATCGCCGCCCGCCGCTGGAGCGCCGATCGCCGGGCGGTTCTGCGCGCGAGCCGCGTCGCGGCGACCGAACGGCTTGTGGCGGCGTGCGCGCGCGCCGGGCATCCGCCCGCCGTGCTGCTCAGCGCGTCGGCGATCGGCCTATACGGCGACCGCGGCGACGCCTGGCTGGGCGAGGACGAGCCTGCGGCGGACGATTTTCTGGGCGGGCTTTGCCGCGACTGGGAGGCCGCCGCGCAGGCTGCGGGCGCGCTCGGCACGCGCGTTTGCCTGCTTCGCACCGGGCTGGTGCTGCACCCGTCGGGCGGCTTGCTGCGCATGCTGCTGCCTGCGTTTCGGCTGGGTCTCGGTGCTCGGCTCGGCAACGGGCGCCACTGGCAGAGCTGGATTCACCTTGAGGACTGGCTGGGACTGACGCTGCGCCTGCTGGCAGACGGACGGGCGGAAGGGGCGTTCAATCTGACCGCACCGGAGCCGGTCACGCAGGCGGCCTTCACGGCGGCGCTGGCCGGAGCGCTGCGGCGGCCCGCCTGGGCGGTCGCTCCGGCCGGCCTGCTGCGCGCGCTGCTGGGCGAACGCGCGCAGTTGCTGTTGGCCAGCCAGCGCTGCACGCCGCGTCGCGCCGTGGCGGCCGGCTACCGCTTCCGCCACCCGCGACTGGAGTTTGGGAAACTCCTAGCTCCCAACTCCTAAATCCTCATTTAAGGAGCAGGTCCATCAGGGCCGAACCCTTGAGGGCGCCGAGCGCGCCGCGCCGGGCGGCGGATTCGTCAAAGGTCTCCACGTCGTCGGGTTCGACGCCGGGCTGGTAGACGGCAACCGGCACCGGGGTGCGCGTATGCTTGCCGAGCGCCAGCGGCACCGGGTGGTCGGG
>MWEJ01000219.1 GCA_002071025.1 Verrucomicrobia bacterium ADurb.Bin070
CGAAAAGGCCACCGCGTCGCGGCCGCCGTCCACGCGGCGGGTCAGCTCGCCGGTGCCGCGGATGCCGCCGACAAACGAGATGCGCGTGTTGGTGCGCGGGTCGTCGATGCCCAACACCGGCGCGAGCAGGCGGTCCTGCAAGACACTGACGTCGAGGCGGCCCACGGGGTCGGCCTCGACCTCTTCCCATGTGAGCGCGTACCAGCGGCCGGCGAGATACATGCGTACTTCGCGCGGGCCGACCGGCTCGGCGCTGTCGGCCGGGGCCGTTGTGAAAATCCGAGAGACCTGCGCCAGAAAAGCTTCGGGCGCGAGTCCGTTGAGGTCCGCGACGCAGCGGTTATAGGGCAGGATGCGCAACTGGCTCTCCGGGAAGAGAACGGCGAGGAACCAGTTGTACTCCTCACGTCCGGTGTGGGCCGGGTTGGCGGCGCGGCGCTGCTGGCCGGAGCGGAAGGCGGCGGCCGCGCGGTGGTGGCCGTCCGCCACGTAAGCCAGCGGCACTTGGCCGAACGCCGCGATCCACGGGGCTGCGTCCTCCTCGACGCGCCAGACCGTGTGGCGCACGCCGTCCGGCGCGGTGAAGTCGTAAAGCGGCGCCGTCGCTTGGGTGGCGGCGACCCGCGCGTCGAGCGCGGCGGTGTCGCGGTAAGTCAGGAAGACCGGGCCGGAGTTGGCGTTCAGCTCGAGGCAGTGGCGCGTGCGGTCATCCTCCTTGTCCTTGCGCGTCTTCTCGTGCTTGCGGATGATGTCGCGGGCGTAGTCGTCGATATGGCAGCAGGCGACTACGCCGGTCTGGCTGTGGCTGCCCATGATCTGGCGGTAGACATAGAGGCGTTCGCCGTCTTCGCGCAACAGCGCACCGCGCGCCTGAAGGTCGCGGAGGGCCTTGGCCCCCTGGGCGTAGACGGCATCGTCGTGGACATCCACGCTGTCCGGCAGGTCGATCTCAGGGCGCGAGACATGCAGGAAGCTGTCGGGGTTGCCGGCGGCCAGGGCCCGCGCCTCGGCGGTATCGACCACGTCGTACGGCACGGCGGCGAGCACGGCGGCTTTTTCGGGGGCGGGGCGCAGGGCGGCAAACGGTTTGATCTGCATGGGCTCTCTCCTAAAAAAAGACGGCGGGCTTTGGCTTGCCCGCCGCGCATATGACAGCGCCGCGGGCGCCGCCGAACCATAGAAACAACGGTCAGAAGCTGGCGTTGATAATCGGGCAGAACGGCACGCGGCCGCTGCGGATGATGTTGATCAGTCCGATCTGGTAGCCGTGCATGTCCTCCGCGCGGTTGATCAACCCGATCTGGAAACCTTCGGCATAGTCGGCCAAGTTCACCAGGCCGGCCTGAAACCCGTAGAGGCTCTGCGCCTCGTTCCAGAGACCCGTCTGCAGGCCCAGCGCGTCGCCCAACCCGGTCGAGTTGTAGCAGCCGATCTGCCAGCCCGCGAGAGTGTCTGTCACGTCGTTGCGCCACAGGTTGATTTGGATGCCGTTGTAATACCGGGACCGGCCGATGATACCGAGATCCAGGCCCGTGACCTGTTCGCACTGTCCGGAGGGGAGGTTCAGGCGAAGGCCCACGACATCGATATCCTCAACATCGTTGAAGGCAAACCAAACCGGCCAACGCACCTTTTCAGCGGCACCGGCACCGAACACAACCAACCCAGCCATCAACAAACCGAACAGCACTTTTTTCATGGTCACCTCGTGTCACGTGTGAAAACGGGTCTACGGCAACCCCGGAAACCGGGCAGAAAACCGTAATTAGTGATACAATATACCCGATTCCTGCGGACAAGGCAAACAGGAGAATCGGTTTTTTTCGCGTTCAACGCATCCTTGAAGCCGCATCCTGCCCGGTGTATCGTATGTCATCGACACATGCTGATCTCTCTTCCAGAGGCCTGTACGGCCGACCGGGTCGCCGCGCTGTGGCGAACCACGCTGCCGGCGGTCGCGCGGCTGGGCGGCGGCGACACGCTGACGCTGGACGCCGAGGCGGTCGCGGCGTGCGACGGGGCGGGCGAGGCGCTGATCGTGGAGCTGTACCGGCGGTCGGCGCGCCAGGGCTTCGCCATCGCGTGCCGCGACGGGCGCGGGGTGGTGGCGCGCACGCTGGGGCTTTTCGCGGTCGAGCGCTTCGCCGAGGACCCCGCCGCCGCCAATCCGGCGCGCAACACGTCGACAGCCGTGCAGCTCGGCCAAGCTGCGGTGCATATCTGGCAGGACGCCTGCGGCCAGATGGCCTTTCTGGGCGAGGCGACGGTCGCGGCCTTCACTCTTTTGCTGCGGCCGGGACGGCTGCGGCTGCGCGACACCCTGCTGCATTTCGAGCGGGCCGGGATCGACGCCTTGCCCATCACGCTGCTGATCGGCTTCCTGCTCGGCCTGATCCTGGCCTTCATGTCGGCCACCTCGATGCGCCAGTTCGGTGTCGAGGTCTATGTGGCGGACCTGATCGCCATCGGCCTGTTCCGCGAGCTGGGGGCGCTGATCACCGCGATCATCCTGGCGGGGCGTTCGGGATCAGCCTTCGCGGCGGAGATCGGCACCATGAAGGTCAACGAAGAGGTGGACGCGCTGGAGACCTTCGGGCTGCCGCCGGTGGTGTTTCTGGCCCTGCCGCGCGTGATCGCCGCCACGCTGGTGATGCCGCTGCTCACGGTGTTCGCCATTGTCGCAGGGCTGCTCGGCGGCGCGCTGGTGGTGACCTCGCTCGGCGTGCCGGCCACCACCTACTGGCAGCATGTGGTCAAGGCCACCACGCTCGGCAACATTCTGCTGGGGCTCTTCAAGGCGGCGGTTTTCGGCCTGCTGGTGGGGCTGGTGGGCTGCTCGCACGGCTTGCAGACCGGGCGCACCGCCGACGCGGTGGGGCGCGCCGCCACCGCCGCGGTCGTCGGCAGCTTGATTTTGATTACGGTTTTTGACGGCCTTTTCGCCGTCCTGTTTTATGTGCTGGGGATCTGATGCGCATGACAGATGCGGTCATTACAGTCGCGGGCGTGGACGCCGGGTACGAACACCCGGTGGTCCGCGGGATTTCGTTCGAGGTGTTCGCGGGCGAGGTCTTTGTCATTCTGGGCGGTTCCGGCTGCGGCAAAAGCACGCTGCTCAAACACATGATCGGCCTCAACCCGCCGCTGGCCGGCGAGATCCGGCTGATGGGCGACCGTCTGTTCGGCGGCTCGCAGGAGGAGCGGTCGCGCGCGCTGCGGCGCTTCGGCGTGACCTATCAGAGCGGGGCGCTTTTCGGCTCGATGACGCTGCTGGAGAATGTCTGCCTGCCGCTGGAGGCATTCACCGACCTGCCGCGCGAGGCGCGCCACCTGGTGGCGGAGATGAAGCTGGAGCTGGTCGGGCTGAAGGCGTACGCCGGCTACTTCCCGGCCGACATCAGCGGCGGCATGAAAAAGCGCGCGGCCATCGCGCGTGCCATGGCGCTGGATCCCCGCATCCTTTTTCTCGATGAACCCTCGGCCGGTCTCGATCCGGTGACTTCGGCCGAGCTGGACCGCCTGATTCTAAGGCTGCGCGACACGCAGGGCGTGACGGTCGTGATGGTGACGCACGAGCTGGCCAGCATCTTTGCCGTCGCCGACCGCTGCATCATGCTGGACAAGCAGACGCAGCGGCTGATCGCTTCCGGTGCGCCCGCCGAGCTGCGCGCGCACGCCGAGCTGCCGGCCGTGCGCGCTTTTTTCAACCGCGAAGGATGAGAGACCGTTATGAATGAAAACAAAGCCAACTATGCGAAAATCGGCTTCTTCGTCCTGGCCGGCGCGGCCCTGATCGTGCTGGTGATCGGAATCGCCGGCGCGCGCACCTTCAACAAAAAAGTGGTGGCCGCCGAAACCTATTTCGCCGAGTCCGTCACCGGCTTGGACCTTGGCTCGCCCGTCAAGTACCGCGGCGTGCCGGTCGGCGAGGTTACGCGCATCGGCTTCGTCTACAGCGAATACGGCACGCAGAAAGACGACCTGCTGACGCATGACAGCGCCCGGCAGATCCTCGTGGTGATGGCGCTCGATCCGGAACGCTTCGGCCTGCTCGGCAGCCAGGCGGCGGACACCGTGTTGCGTGCGCTGGTGCAGCAGGGGCTGCGCGTCAAAATCGCCTCGTCGGGCGTGACCGGCCTCGCGTTCCTGGAGCTCGACTACTATGCGCCGCCCAGCGCGGATGTGCGCATCCTGGCCACGGCGTGGCGCCCCGCGCGTCCCTTCATCCCGGCCACGCCGAGCACCATGACCAACCTCAAGAAGGCCGTGGACGATGTTTTTGTGAAGCTGAGCGCGATCGATCTGCGGGCGCTGGGGGACGAGCTGCTCGCCACGCTTTATCTGCTGCAAAACACTCTGAGCCAAGCGGATGTCGCGGCGCTGAGCGCCGAAGCGACGCAGTTGCTGAGCGAGCTGCGCACGACCAACCAATCGGTCAAGCGTCTGGTCGACGCACCCGAGCTCGCGGCGCTGCCGGCCGATTTCGCGGCGACGGTGGGCAGCGCGCGACGCGCCGCCGCCGGGATCGAGACGAACATCCTGCCGCTGGCCGTGAGCCTGCGTATGGCGGCCGGCCGCGCCGACGGTTTGCTGGGCAGCGTGAGCGGTCTGGTCGACAACGCGGGCGGCCTGCTTGCCACCAACGGTATGGCGATCGGCCAGACGATCGGCGCGCTCAATCAGACCGCACAGACGCTGAACCGCACCGCGCTCGCGCAGCAGGGGGCACTGGGCGAGCTGGTCCAAAGCTTGCGCGCAGCCGCCGCAGGACTGGAACGCCTGGTGGGCGAGATGGGCGCGAACCCCTCCGCCCTGCTTTTCGGCCAACCGCCGCCGCCGCTGCCGGAGGCGCGGCCGGACAAGTAGAACAGGGTTGTTTTACGCAAAGGCACGAGGGCGCAGGAGTGTGGGTTTCAGGTTTCGGGTTCCGGGTTTCTGGTTCCGGGTTTCTGGTTTCTATGGCGGTGAGAGTGATCAGGAGGGTGCTTGTTATGATTCGGATTGTGCGTATTTCCCTAGCGTTGCTTATGGCTGGCCTGCTGGCGGCGGGCTGTCTGGGCGGGCGCCACGCGCAGCGGCAGGCGCTGGCGCAGAAGCGCACGTTCGTGCCGCTGGCCGGTGCCGCAAAGCCGTTCGCGCCCGCGCCGCGCGCGGCCGCCGTCAAGGTGCGCGCCTTTCGCGCGTTGCCGCCGTTTGACGCGCGCGCCTTTATCGTGCGGCGTCCCGGCGGCGAGTTCGCGGCGGACTTCTACAACGGCTGGCTGGCCGCACCGCATGAGCTGATCCGCGTGCAGGCGACACGCTACCTCGAGGCGTCCGGCCTGTTCGCGGCGGTGTACGACAGCGCCAGCGGGACGGTCGCGCCGCTCGGGCTGGAGGGGCTGGTCACCGAACTCTATCTCGACCACTCCGGCGACGCGCCCGCTGCGGTTGTGACGCTGCGCCTGCTGGTGCTGGACGAGCGCACGCCGTCGTTCACGGTGCTGGCGACGCATGAAGCGCAGGCACGCGTCGCCTATACGCCCAGCGCCCCGGCCGCCGCCTCAGAGGCGTTCGGCCAGGCGTTGACCCAGACGCTTGAGGCGCTGGCGGCGGCCTTGGCGGCGGCGCCCGGCCTGCCGCGGTGAGGGTGTGCGCGCTACACGCCCTCGAAGCCGAAGTAGCGGACGGCGTTGCGGAAGCAGATGTCTTTGACGATCTCGCCGGTCCACGGAATGTCGTCGGGGATCCGGCCCTCCGTGATGTCGCGGCCCAGCAGGTTGCAGAGGATGCGGCGGAAGTACTCGTGGCGCGTGTAGCTGAGGAAGGAGCGGCTGTCGGTCAGCATGCCCACGAAGCGGCTGAGCAGCCCGAGCTGCGAGAGC
>MWEJ01000220.1 GCA_002071025.1 Verrucomicrobia bacterium ADurb.Bin070
GTCGTGGAAGATGACGAACAGTTGCGGCAAACGCTGGGCGCGTTCCTGAATCGGAGTTCCGGCCTGCGTTTTGTCGCGGGGTACGGCAGCGGCGAGGCGGCCTTGAAGGGGGTGTTGCGAGATAGGCCGGATGTCGTGCTGATGGATATCCGCCTGCCGGGCATGAACGGCGTCGAGTGCGTGAGCCGGCTGCGCGAGATCCTGCCGTCGGCCAAGGCCGTGATGTTGACGGCGTATGAGGACGATGATGATGTGTTCCGTTCTTTGGCCGCCGGCGCGTTCGGCTATCTGGTCAAGCGGGTCGAGTCGGCACGTTTGCGGGAGGCGATCCGCGAGGCGCATCGGGGCGGGTCGCCGATATCCGGCAGCGTGGCCAGGAAACTGGTCGAATTTTTCCAACAGCCGGCGGCGGAGGGAGAAGACGGGACGGCGGGCATGCAGGTGTTGTCGCCCCGTGAGGGGGAGATCGTCAAGCTGCTGGCAGAGGGGCATGCCTACAAGCAGATTGCGGACATCCTGCACATTTCCGTCAACACGATCTGCACGCACATCAAGCGCATTTACGAAAAGCTCCACGTTCACAGCCGCACCGAAGCGGTGCGGATTTTCCAAGGCCGCGGTAAAGCGTGAACCCTTTCACATGATTATGTGACATGACGGTTCGCACGTTCTTGGATACAGTAACGGACATGCGAGGGGAATTATCATGAGAAAAGTGAAATGGGGCGTGTGGCTGGTTCTGGGGGCTTTGGCGGCCCGGGCTCAAGACGGGATGGATTATCCGGTGCGGCCGCTGCCGTTCACGTCGGTCCAACTGGGGGCCGGGTTCTGGCGCGACCGGCTCGAGACCAATCATGCCGTGACCGTCTGGTATGCGTTCAAGAAATGCGAAGAGACCGGACGCATCGACAACTTTGCGAAAGCCGGCCGCTTGATGCCGGGCAAGTTCCGCGGGACGCCGTTTGACGATTCGGATGTTTACAAAGTGATCGAGGGCGCGGCGTATTGTCTCGCGCTGGCGCCCGATCCGAAACTGGATGCGTATCTGGACGAGCTGATTGCCAAGATCGCGGCCGCGCAGGAGCCTGACGGTTATCTGTACACGGCGCGCACCATCCATCCCGATAACCCGCCGGGGATCGCCAGCCCGAAAAGGTGGCTGAACGACTGCGGCGGCCTGAAGGGCAATTACGGCGACAGTCATGAGCTTTATAATGTCGGTCATCTGTACGAGGCGGCCGTCGCGCATTATCAGGCGACCGGCAAACGCACCCTGCTCGATGTGGCGATCAAAAGCGCGGATCTTGTGGCCTCGGTCTGGGGGCCAGGGAAACTGGACATTCCGTCCGGCCATCAGGAAATCGAACTCGCGCTGGTGAAACTGTACCGGGTCACCGGCAAGCGGGCGTATCTGGATCTCGCGCGTTTTATCCTGGAGTGCCGCGGGCGCGGGAAGGGGCTCGCGACGCCGCAATACGCCAACCACATGCCGGTGGTTGAGCAGAGGGAGATTGTCGGTCATGCGGTTCGTTCCGCCTACATGTTGAGCGGAATGACCGACATCGCCGCGCTGCTGGGCGACACGGCCTACAGGACTGCGGTTGACGCGGTGTGGGAGGACATGGCGGGCCGGAAGATGGCGATAACGGGCGGACTCGGCGCCCGGCACGGTGGCGAGGCGATGGGCGAGGCGTATGAACTGCCGAACGCGGAGTCGTACAACGAGACCTGCGCGGCCATCGCGAATGCCCTGTGGAACCACAGGCTGTTTTTGCTGACCGGCGACGGCAAGTATCTTGATGTGCTGGAGCGTACGGTCTACAACGGCGTGCTGGCCGGTGTGTCACTGAGCGGTGACCGTTTCTTCTACGTCAACCCTTTGGCGGCGGATGGCGTGCAGTTGTTTAACAAGGGGCATGCCACACGGTTTCCGTGGACGGGATGCGCCTGCTGTCCCGTGAACATCGCGCGGTTCATCCCTTCCGTTCCCGGTTTTGCGTATGCCACCCGCGGTCGCAGTGTCTTTCTCGGATTTTATCTGCCCGGCACAGCGGAGATCAAATTGGAAGGGACCGCAGTCAGGTTGCGGCAAACGACCGATTATCCGTGGGACGGCACCATCCGTGTCGAGGTGATGGAGGGCGCAGGCGACTGGGAAATGAAGCTGCGCGTGCCGGGCTGGGCGATGGGCCGGCCGGTGCCGACCGACCTGTACCGGCTGTCCGGCGTTCAGCCGCCAGCGCCGACGATCCGCGTGAACGGTAAGGATGTCGCGTATGACGTGGACAAAGGTTTCGCAGGCGTCTCACGCACGTGGTCGCGCGGCGATGCCGTGGAGCTTGTCCTGCCGATGCCCGTGTGCCGCGTCGCTGCGCACGAAAAGGTGCTGGCGAACACCGGGCGCACAGCCTTGGAGCGCGGGCCGTTGGTGTATTGCGTGGAGGGGGCTGATCATGCGGATGGCGTGAGTCAAGTGGTGCTGTCGCCTGACGCGGCGCTGACACCGGAACGCCGACCTGGACTGCTGGGCGGCATCAGCGTTTTGCGCGGTACGGGTAAAGCCCTGTTTCGTGACAAACAGGGCGGCGTGGGCGCCCGCCCCGTGGAGCTGACCGCAATCCCCTATGCGGTGTGGAGTCACCGGGGGCCGAATCCGATGGCGGTCTGGCTGCCCGAGACCGAGACACACGCCGCGCCGCTGCCGTATCCGACGCTGGCCGGACGTGCGCGCGTCACGGCCTCGCACACGCACAGCGGCGATACAACGTCGGCGGTCAATGACCAAATTGTTCCCGCGAAGTCAGACGATCTCGGCCTGCCGCGTTTCACCTGGTGGCCCCGCACGGGCAGCGCAGAATGGATCCAGTATAATTTCAACAAACCGGAGAAAGTGGCGGCGGCGGAGGTCTATTGGTTTGACGACGAGGGCGTCGGCCGGTGCCGGGTGCCGCAGTCGTGGCGGTTGACCTATTACGACGGCAGCACCTGGCAGCCGGTACCGAATGCCTCCGGATACGGCACAGAAAAAAACACATTCAACGCCGTGACATTCGGCGCCGTGACAGCCGCATCGATACGGATCGAAGCGCAGTTACAACCGGAGTTCTCCGGCGGCATCCTGGAGTGGCGGTTGTCGCATGACGAGTGACAACGTGGGCCGGCTGGAGGCGCGTGTCGGGCATACGGGTTAGAACGTGAACGCGGCACCGACTTTCCAGAAGCGGCCGCGGCCGGGATAGTAATAGGCGCCGCTAAAGCTGGACCAGCCGGCGTAATCGCAATAGTCGCGGCCGAACAGGTTGTCGACACCGACTGTCACGCGCAAGCCCTCGACGAAAGAGGGCTCGTAGCGCACGCCGCAATCGACCAGCGTGTAGGCCTTGAGCGGTTCCGCGCGGTTGTTGAAGTCGCTGCCGAGATACTGGCGCGTGACATGGCGCACCCCGCCCATGAGCGCGAGAGTGTGCAGCAGGTAATAGTCGCCGTTGATACTGATGGTTTGCGTCGGCACGAGCGGCATGCGGTTGTCGTCATACGGGCCGCCGGTGAACTCGGAGCGCACCGCGCTGTAGGCGAGCGCGGCCGATCCGACCCGCGCGCGCGACCAGCGCAATGCGGCGTCGAGGCCGATGCGGCGCGTGTCGCCCGGCGAGTTGCGGTTCTGGTAGGCGGCGGGGTCGTAATAGATCTCGTCTTCCAGTTCCATGTGGTAGAGCGACAGCGCCGCCAGCCACTCGCCGGCAATGCGGGCCTCTGTGCCGATTTCGAGGTTGAGGCCGGTTTCCGGGTCGAGCGCGAGATTCGGCGTGCCCGCGCCCGCGAAGATCTCATCAATGAATGGCGCATGGTAAAAACGGCCGGCCTTGGCGTAGAATTTGGAATTGTCGCCGGGGCGGTAGAGCAGCGCGGCTTCCACGGCCGATTCGCGCGTGCTGAAGGAAGAGGCCGAAGCGGTATTGCGGATGCGGTTGTCAAACCACTCGGTCCGCCCGCCGAGCGTCAACGACAGGTCGTCTGTGAAAAAGAATTCATCCTGAGCATAGCCGGCGAGGCTGGCACGGTCGTACTCCCAGTCGAGCAGCGACGTATAGAAAGGCGACCGGTAATCGGAGGAGAACTCAGTCGTGTCATAGCGCAGGTCGGTGCCGAGTGTGAGGACCGACCGGTGGCCGGCGATGCGTGAGTCGAGCGTGTACTGCGGCAGCACCGCGAACGAATCGATCTCGCTGCCGTAGAAGGCTTGACTGGAGGGACTGAGCCAGCGGCTGTCGGTTTCGCGGCGGCTAGCCGTGACTGTCAGGTCGAAGGTGCCGTCCGCGCCGGCGGTCGTGCGGCCGCCCAGGCACAGGCCGAAACTCTCCAGTTCGCTCCGGTCACGCGGGGTCGCGCTGCTGCGCGGCGCGCTCTGGTAGCGCGTGCGGGAAAGGGAGCCGGGCAGACCGTAGTCGGCATCATGATAAAAAGCAGAGAGCGACAGGACGCGATCCTCGCCGAACTCTTTGCGCAGCGCGGCGTTCAACTCGTAGGTTTCATAATCGCTGTTGTCTCGGTAGCCACCAGACTTCTCCCAGTCGGCGCTGGCGCGGTAGGCGACGCCATCCTCGCCGAAGGTGCCGGTGGTGTTGGCGAAAGCCGCATAGGTGTCGTACGCGCCGGCCGAGGCGCCGAGTGTGGTCTGCGGTTCGGAGGTCGTGTCATCCGTGATGATGTTGACCACGCCGGCCGAGGCGAAATCGCCGTGCAGCACGGTTTGCGGCCCACGCACGATTTCGATGCGCGAAATCGAAGCGACCGGAATGCGCAGCAGGCTGGGCGCGGACATGTCGGGATTGTTCAAACGTTCGCCGTTGACGAGGATCAGGACACGGCCGAAGGAGTTGTCGCCGAATCCGCGCAGCGAGAGTTGCGTGAGCGTCGGATTGCTGTTGACAGAGCGCATGAAAAGCCCCCCTTGTTTTTCTAGCACGTCGGCGGTCGACGAACAGCCGGAGTCAGCGATTTCCCGCGCGGTGATAACCTGTACGGACGCGGGCATCTGCAACGGGGTTTTGCCGGTCCGGCTGGCTTGCACGATGATCGGCGGGATGGCGTTGGAGGCGGGTGGCGGCGTCGGCGAGAACTCGGGGGCTTGGACGGTCTGACTCAAGGCGGTCAGGCGGGTTACGGCCAGGCACGCCGCGAACGTGGCGGCGGTGAAACGGCGAGACGGAGTCATGATACGTATCCTCTTGCGCGAAGGTTGTGGCAGGTTCAACGCGCGTGAGGCCGCAGGGCGAGAGCAGAAGCGGTTCCGGAAACGGCCGGACGACGGACTTCGGCTCCTCATGCGCGAAGGAGTGCCGCAGCTTGCAACCGGTCCGTCTTCTGGCTTACGGCTTGACCTCACCCCCGCCTTCTCTCCCGGAGGGAAATGGCGTGTGGGGGTTTGTAGCCGATTACAGCGGCGCGACCGCGCCCGATTCTCACGGGCTTCCGATAACCGGTGCAAAGTGTGCCAAGAGAATAGTACAGCCGGTGCGACGTGTCAATGCCGAGCCGACATGCAGGCAGGGCCGACGCATCTTATATTTGACTCATACCGTCAGAACTGCGGGTGTGACATGCACCCGGTGAGTGCCATGCAGCCGGCACTGCGGCATGGTTTTTGCGGCCCCCCGTACCCGTTCACGTACACGTACACGACGGCCTCATCGCCTTCCCGTGACCGTGTACGGTCCTGCGACAGGCCGGAGCTTGCTCTCATCCAAATCGATATCGGGATCGGGATCGTCCATTTTAAGCCGTCCAGCGCGGCTCCTCTCGCGATGGGGTCGCAAGAT
>MWEJ01000221.1 GCA_002071025.1 Verrucomicrobia bacterium ADurb.Bin070
GGTCAGGTCGTTGTGGCTGCCCGAGCCGATGGTGAAGGTGTCGCGGTTCAGGACAAACTCGCGCCCCTGCAGCGGACCGCTGATCACCAGCAGCTTGGTGCGGCGGACTCGGAAAAGATTCTCTTGATTGTCGCCGTCAGCCAGCACCAGGGTCTCGGAGGCGACATTGTTGGTTCGGTCATCAGCCATAGTGCGTTCACTGTAACGCATGCCTACGGGAGTAGGCAATCCAAATCGTCAAAATCGCCCGAAATCAAGTTTTGGCTTGTCAATGGATTGACAATCGTGTCTACTAGGATCAAAATTTCAAGGAGTGTCGCATGCTGATGAGACGTCTGTTGGTCGGATGGGCGTGTGTGTGCATGGCGGGTTTGGCCTGGGGACAGGCGCGGAGTGTCTACATTGACGCGAACGGCAACAACGGGCCGTCGAACTGGAATAATCTGTCGTTCTCCACCGTTAACGCCTCGGCGCTGCTGGTGGATTCGTTGACCAACGGTACCGGCATCCGCGCCACCGTGACGGTGCGCCTGAACGGAGGGAACAACAACGCCTCCGCCGCGCCCGTCGGCGACGCGGCCGAGTTCGCGCCGGCCAGCACCAACAATGCCTACGGCCACACGACAACTTGGTCCGACACGCCGCCGATCCTCTTCGGCGAGATGGTCTTCAGCAACCTGAATCCGACCGTGGCCTACACCTTCACCTTTTACGCCTCGCGCATGGGCGTCACCGACATCCGCGACGCGCGCTATATCGTGACCGGCGCGAACAGCGGCACGAATGTGCTCAACGCCTCCAACAACAACAGCGCGACCGTCGCGGTCGCCGATATTTATCCGGATGCCGCCGGTGTCGTGACGCTGCGGATAGAACCCGGACCTGACAACAACGACGGAAACGGCTTCTACTACATCACGGCCATGAAGTTCGTGTATACCGAGCCGCCGCCGACCGTGGCATATGTCGATGCCAACAATGCCGGAACCCTCGCCGGATGGAACGTCCTCAATGTCGGCAGCGCTTCGGCGGCCACATTGTTCGCGACCAACGGCGCCGCGACCGGCGTCAGCGTCCAGATGCTCGACCGCATGAGCGGGTCGTCAGCCCAATCGGTCGCGACCCCCACCGGCGACGCGGCGGTCTTTACGAAAGCTCTGGCGAACAACGCCTTCGGAAACATCAATCCGTGGGGCACGTATGCATACAGCAACGAATTCTGCGTGGCGCGGTTCAGCGGGCTCAGCCCGACGGTGCCCTACACCTTCACCTGCTACGCATCGCGTGAAAATGCCACCGGACGCGAGACGCGCTACATCGTGGAGGGCGCGAACAGCGGCACGGCGCTGCTGGAGCCGGGCAACAACAGCAGTCAAGTCGCGGTCCTCGCCAAGATCCGTCCGAGGCCGGTACGGGCCTGCCGCTGCTGGTCGATGATTACGCGCCGGGCTTCCCCGCCCTGCCGCCCGATGTCTCTTACGGCCGAACATCCGGGGCCGTTGCGATGAACATGATCTCCGCAGGCGAGACCGGGCGTTACCGCGTGCTGACCGCCGCCCAAGGTGACACGTTCTACTGGGGCACGGACTATGCGGCCGGCCATCTGGGGCACGGCCAGCCCGGCGGCTGGAATGTCAATCCGTCTTTCGACGACGCATCGTGGACGCTCGCGGCGACCGGCATCGGCTATGACACGACCGGCGTCATCACGGCGTGGGTCGGCGCGACGCCCTCCGGCAACTGCCAATCTGTTCTACGTTATGTCAACACGTCGCTCTGTTTCCGCCGCACCTTCCTTGTGCCGGAACCTTCGCGCGTGATGGCCCTCACGCTGCGCATGAAATACGAGGACGGCTTCGTCGCCTTCTTCAACGGCACCGAGGTGGCGCGCGCCAACTGCACCAACGCGATGGCTTACAACACCAAGGCAAACGTCGCCCTGAACGAGGCGATCGTGAACAGTTGGACGGAGTACGCGATCCCGACCAACCTGCTGGTCGCGGGCGAAAACCTTTTGGCGGTCCAGGGGTTGAATGTGACATTGAGCAGCTCCGATTTCCTGCTGCTGCCCGAACTGGCCGCCACGGGGCTGATGGACCGCTCAGACCCACTCTACTACAGCGTGCCCACGCCGGGCGAGGCCAACGGCGCGGGCTCATCGGGCCCGCTCCTGTTCGGCGCGACGCCCGAGGATCCGGCGGTGCCGCGCCCGCTGGGTAACGCCGCCAGCCCGCCGCTGACCGTGACGCTGCGCGTGCTGCCGACACGCAATCCGCTGGACAGCGTCCACGCCTACTACCGCACGATGTGGGACGCCGAGTCGGCGGCGGTCGCGCTGCGCGATGATGGCGTCACTCCGGACGCGGCGGCGGGCGACGGCGTTTATTCCGCCAACTTGCCGACCGACAGCGTCGCGACCGGACAGATGTTCCGCTGGCGCTTCGAGGCGCGCGACACGGCGGGGGCGGTCACCAAGCTGCCAACCTACCTCGACCCGCTCGACGCACCGCAGTACTTCGGCACGGTGGCGCTGAACGCCGCGACCGACACCAGCCAGCTCCCGGTGTTGGAGTGGTTTGTTGCGGGGGGCCCTGCAAATGGCCCTGATGACCGGTACAAGCTGTACAGAGGCTGCTGTTACATGCTATCCAATTTCTATGACAACATCGGGATCACGCTGCATGGCCAGTCCACGCTCGGCTTCGCGAAGAAGAGCTATAATTTTGACTTCACCGGGGAAGACCGGTTCTTGTGGAAAGTGGATCAAGGGCGGGTGAAGGATGTCAACCTGCTGTCCAACTATGCGGACAAGACCAAGACGCGCAACACCTTTTCCCATTGGGCGGGGATGACGAACGGTACGCCCCACCATTTCGCCTTGCCGATTCGCGTGCAGTTCAACGGCGCCTTCCACGGCGTCATGGATTTGGTGGAAGACGGCGATGATCGCATGCTGGCGCGCAACGGGCTTGATCCGGAAGGCGCGTTGTACAAAATCTACAATACGGATATCGTGACCGGTGTTGAAAAAAAGACGCGCAAAGAGGAGGACTACAGCGATCTCCGCGCACTGACGAACGGTCTTGCTGTCGCCAAAACTATCACCAGCCGGCAGACCTATGCTTATGACAACGTGGACATCGCCGCAACCGTCAACTATCTGGTGACGCGGTTTCTGAACAGCGATTCAGACCATGGCCACAAAAATTATTACCTCTATCGGGACACGAACCGGACGCGCGAATGGCAGCCGATCATATGGGATGTGGATCTCTCGCAAGGGCATGTCTGGAACAGCACGGAAAACTACTTCGACGATGACTTGATCACGAACATCTTGTTCACGGCCGGCGCGGGGAGCGCGGTCTACAACGTCGTTTACAACTCTTCGGAGATGAAGCAGATGTTCGTGCGCCGCATGAGGACGCTGATGGACACGCGGCTGCAGGCGCCGGGCACCGTCAACGGACTGTTCGAAACGCGCATGCGCGAGATCGCGGCGTCGATCGATCCCGATCCGGCGGATCCCTCGCCGTGGACGGACGGAGACCTCGACGCGGCACGGTGGGGAATTGATTATCGGTTTATTCAGAACCGGCCCCGCGAAGAGGTCGAGCGCGTGATCGCTAACTATTTCGCGCCGCGCCGCGCGTTTCTGTTCAACACCGGCGCGGGGCGTCCGACCTATGGCGGCGTCCCCGCCGCCACAATCCCTGACGCGCCGCAGGTCAATGGGCCGGGCATGGTGACGATTGACGCGCTCGATTTCCTGCCGGTCAGCGGTTCGCAGGCGGAAGAGTACGTGATCCTGCGCAACACGACCGCGCAGGCGGTCGACCTCTCCGGCTGGTCGCTGGAGGGTGAGGTCCGCCACACCTTCAAAGGCGGCACCGTGATCCCTCCGGGAGCCGGCACGCCGGCCGCCAACTACGTCGGCCTGCTGCATGTCGCGAAGGACGCGGCCGCCTTCCGCGCGCGGGCCGTCGAACCGACCGGCGGCCAGCGCCGTTTCGTGCAGGGCAACTATGAGGGGCAGCTCTCGGCGCGCGGCGGGACCGTCATCTTACGCGACGACGCCGGACAGGTGATCGCGACACGCACCTACGCCGGTGCGCCGACGGCGGCGCAGCAGCGGCTGCG
Source organism: Verrucomicrobia bacterium ADurb.Bin070 (assembly GCA_002071025.1). Taxonomy (GTDB): domain Bacteria; phylum Verrucomicrobiota; class Kiritimatiellia; order RFP12; family UBA1067; genus DUPH01. Next base: position 4,141 of record MWEJ01000221.1, read on the forward strand.
CGTGACCGAGCTGCAATACCACCCGGCCGATCCGACGTCGGCCGAAGCGGCCGCGCTGGTCGGCGTGACCGCCGATGATTTTGAGTACGTCGAGCTGATCAATCTCGGCACGCTGCCGCTGGATCTGACCGGCGCGTGGTTCTCTGAGGGCATCGCCTTCACATTCCCGGCGACATCGGTCGGGGCGTACCAGCGCATCGTGGTAGCCAAGAACCCGGTGGCTTTCGCGGTGCGCTACCCCTCGGTCAGCGCGCCGGTCCTCGGGCCGTATTCAGGCTTTCTCGACAACGCGGGCGAACGGCTCGAGCTGAAGGACGCCTGCGGCGAGACGGTCTTCGATTTCACCTACAAGGACGGCTGGTATCCGTACACCGACGGCACGGGCCGTTCGCTGGTGGTGCGCGATCCGGTCGCGCCGCAGGACGGCGTACTGGGCGAGGCCGTCACGTGGGGCATCTGCAACAATCCCCTCGGTACGCCCGGCGCGAGCGACGCCACGGTCGCCCAGGCGTATTACGGCTGGGACAATTTCACCTTCACGGCGGCACAGCGCGACGACCCGCTGGTGGGCGGACCGTATGCCGACCCGGACGGCGACGGCCGTGTCAACTGGGCCGAGTACGCGTTGGGGTGCGATCCGTGGACGCCGGATGAGCGGCCGCTCGGTTTCGCGCTGGTCACCTATGCGAAACGCCGCTATGCGTCGGTGGCCTTCGACCGTCCGTCCAACGCGCTCGACGTGCAGTACACCGTGCTGGCCACAGGCGACCTGCAATGGGAACTCTTTTCGCCGGTCGGCTCCGCGCTCTACCAGACGGTCCCGCTCGGTGACGGCCGCGAAACGGTCACGCTGCGCGAGACCGCGACCGCCACCGCGCCGCGCCGGTTCTTGAAACTGCGGGTTGATTTCACGCCGTGAACCATCAGAGCCGCGCGGGGCCCGGCGCAAACTGTGCGCGGTAGGCCTTTTTTGAAACGGTGGCGGAACGTCGTGTAGCCAAGCCCCAGCGTGCGGCCCTTCGTCCAGCCGTCGGCGTAGGCGTCAGGGTGTCCGCGCGGCGGATACGGCGTGCCGGGCTCGATCACGGTGTAGCCGCAGTCGGTCAGGAACAACCCCCACTTGCGCTGCTCGGCCAGCACGGGCAGATAGCGGAAGCGTGATTTCGGTGACAGGTTCTTCATTATCAATCTTGTTTCTCAGACCAGCGGATTCCAAACACGGTTGAAGCCAAAACCAACAAAAACGCGCGTGTCGCCCGTCTCAAGTGGCGGACAGATGCGGGTGATATATTCAACACCACGTCTGACCACCTCAGCAAATGAGATTTCGCGTTCGCTGGCGATCTGCTTCGCTTCGCTGTAAAGAATATCCGGTAACTGAATCTGCATTCTAACCATGAAGGTATTGTGCCATGACTGGCCTGTCGCGTCAACGCGGTTGAGAAAATCTAATGCGGTCACAGACCGCAACCCTATTTAATCTCACACAAAGGCACAAAGATCACAAAGGATTTTATTAAAACGATAGAGGCTCATGCAAAACCCCTCGTTAACCAACGGCTCGGCACAGCCTCGCCCTCCAAATTCGGGCATAAAGGCACGCGCGCGCGACCGGCCAGTGCAACACCTGAAGTTTTGAAAACGGCCACGCGGTGAAGTACACTTCCTTCTTGTG
>MWEJ01000222.1 GCA_002071025.1 Verrucomicrobia bacterium ADurb.Bin070
CAGCAGCCCGGTGGTCGCCGCGGTGGCGGTCACGGCCACGTTGAACTCGCGGTTGTACCCCTTGCGGTTCATTTCTGGAATCATGAAACCGCCGATCGAGGAGACCGCCGCCGCCGCCGAGCCGGAGATCGAGCCGAACAGCATGCAGGTGAGGGTGTTGACGTAGCCGAGCCCGCCGGGCAGACGACCGACCGCCAGCGCGGCGAAGTCGATCAGGCGGCGCGCCAGGCCGCCACGCCCCATCAGGTAGCCGGAGAAGACGAAGAAGGGGATCGCCAGCAGCGGGAAGCTGTCCACGCCGTTGGCCATGCGCTGCGCCACGGTGTAGGCCGCGTCGCCGCCGTTGGCCAGGATCGCCAGCAGCGACGAGACGGCGATCGCGACCGCGACCGGCGCGTTCATCAGCAGCAGGACAAAAAAGGATACCGTCAGGATCAGGATGATGCCGGCCATGGGTTCAGCCCTCCGATTGGGTTTGCGCGCCGAGCTGGTCGGCCGGGGTTCTCAGGATGGCGACGAGATTTTCGGCCGCGAACAGCACAATGAAGAAGCCAGCGACCGGCAGCGAAAGGTAGACCATGCCGCGCGTCAGCGGCCGCAGCGTCGGCAGCTCCTGCCCCATCTGCGCCATGGCTAAGCTCCAGCCGCCGGTGATGAAGACCGTGAGCGCCAGCGCGACGATGATCACCTGCACCGCGACGCTGAGCGTCTTGCGCGCCTCCGGATGAAGATGGTTGACGAAGAAATCGACGCCGAGATGCGCCTTTTCGCCGAAGGCGAGCGCCGCGCCGATCATGGAGACCCAGACCAGCAGCAGGCGCGCCAGCTCGTCAGTGTACTGCGCCTGGTGGCCCATCACGAAGCGCGTGAAGACGCCCCAAAGCACGGTGAGCGTCAGCAGGGCCACCATCGACATGACGAGCACTTCCAGCGCGCGGACAAGGCCCTGCCGCATGTTCTGCAGGGCACCCATCACTTCACCTCCTGGATCTCGTTGTAGATCGAAACGATCTCGGCGTAATCCTGCTGCCGGATGATGCCGGCGCAGGCTTTGCGGAACCCGTCAAGTTCGGGCGTGATGAGTTCGACGCCTTTCTCCTTCGCGAGCGCCAGGGATTGCTCGGTCTTCTCTTTCCAGAGCTTGCGCTGGTAGACCTCGGACTCGTCCGCGGCCTGCTGCAGCGCCTTGCGGACATCCTGAGGAAGCGCGTCCCAGGTCTTGATGCTGATGATCACCATGTCGGGGATGCGCTGGTGCGCCGAGAAGGTGAAATACTTGCAAACCTCGTAGTGGCGCGAGGTGTCGAATGAGGGCGGATTGTTCTCGGCGGCGTCGACGGTCCCCTGCGCCAGCGCGGTGTAGAGTTCGCCCCAGGTGATCGGGCAGGGGCTGCCGCCCATCGCGTTGATCATGTCCATGGCGGTGCGGCTGTTCATCACGCGCACCTTCATGCCTTTCACGTCGTCGGCCGACCGGATGGGCTTCTTGGTGGAGTAGAAGTTGCGGTCGCCCGAATCGTAGTAGCAGAGCCCCCGGAAGTTTTGTGCGGCACCCTTTGCGAGCAGCGCCTTGCCGACGCCGCTGTGCAGGGTGTTCCAGAAGTGGGTCTCGTCACGGAACGCGAAGGGAATGCTGAAAACCTTCATCTCGGGGATGAAGGCCTCGAGCGCGGCGGTTGAGACCTTGGTCATGGCCAGCTCGCCCTTCTGCACCTGTTCCAGACAGTCGGTCTCGCCGCCCAGCACGCCGCCGGAGTAGAGGTCGATGGTAGCCTTGCCGCCGGTCAGCTCCTCCAGGCGCTGCTTCATCAGGATCATCGCCTGGTGGACCGGGTGCGACTCATCGAGCCCGTGCGCGAGCTTGAGCACGATGCCGCGCACGCCGGCGCCCGGGCCGCCCGAGGTTTTGGGCCGGATCACGAGCGCGCCCACGATGCAGGCGGCCAGCAGTCCGGTCGTGACGCCAGCCAGAAAAATGGAAGCCGATTTGTTCATTGCCGATTTCTCTCCGTTGAACAGGTTCAGGACCGAAGCTTTGTGACACGAAAGTCTGTAGTATGCGAAAAGAGGGGGTTTCACGTCGAGCCAAACTTGATTGAGATGGGGCAAAGCGTCCCCGATTCGCCTTGCTTTCAGTGGGGGGTGTGGCTATGCTCAGCCTTCCTTTAAAGCAGTCGATGATTATGAAAAACCTTGCTGAACAACCGGTTTCCACCCGCGTCGGCGTTCATGTCCGCAACCGTCTGATGTCGGGCGTGCTGGTCTTGATCCCGCTTGCGATCACCGTGTTTATTCTGCGTCTGCTGTTCAACTGGCTGACCGCCTTTGCCCGGCCGCTGCTGCGTCCGTGGCTGGGCGAGTTGAACGAGACGGTCTTGGCGCTGATCGCGCTGGTGGTGACGGTGGCGGGCCTGTATGCGGTCGGTTTGGTGACCACGCACCTGGTCGGACGGCGCCTGATCCATTTCGGCGAAAGCGTGCTGTTGCGGCTGCCGATCGTGAAGACCGTCTACTCCGCTTCGAAACAGGTGGTGGACGCTTTTTCCGCAACCGGCAAGAATTCGTTCGAGGCGGTGGTCATGGTGGAATACCCGCGGCGCGGCGCGTATACCATCGGGTTCGTGACGGGAACGGTCATAGGTCCCGATGCACAAAAACTCTACGCGGTTTTTGTCGCCACCACGCCGAATCCGACGTCTGGCTTTCTGATCCTGTTTCCCGAAGAAGATGTCTGCTTCACGGACATTCCGGTGGAAGACGGCATCAAGATGATCGTCTCGGGCGGCATGCTGGCGCCGAAACGTTTCGGCCGGCGGGCGCGCGGCCAGGCGGGCGCTGACGGACTACAGCAAGGCGCGGATGCCCCAGAACAGCGCGTGGTTGAGGGCGAGCGCGTAGAGTGACGCGAACAGATCGTCGATCACAATGCCGACGCCGCCGCGGATCGCCTGAAGTTGGTGGGCTGGCGGCGGTTTGATGATGTCGCAGACGCGCGCCACCACGAAGCAGAGCGGCACCAGCCAGAGGTGCTGCAGGAGCGGCAGGCCGATCGTGCAGATCGGGAAGAGCATCCATTCATCCGCGCAGATGCGCCCGTCATCTTTTTTGCCCAGCACGCGCTCGGCGACATCGCACAGCGGCACCGCCAGCAGGGTCATGCCGACGCACACGAGAAGTTGCAGGGCGAGCTGCTGCTGCGACACCCAGAGGGCGAGCAGCACGCCGGGCAGGGAGCCGACCGTGCCGGGGGCGACCGGCGCGACCAGTCCGAGGCCGAAGCCGGTGGCGGCAAACACCGCCCATTTCTGATACAGGGAGCCGCCGGGGATTGGGGGGAGGGGGAAGTTCATTCGTGCGTTAGTGCATTCGTTCATTCGTGCATGCGTGCATGAGTAGGGAAGTTAGAGGTATTTGGCGGCGGCGGCAGCCAGGAGACTGCGTTCGCTCTGGTGCAGCGTCACGTGGCCGTGGAGCGGCAGCTCTTTCAGGCGTTCGGCCGCGTAAGTCAAGCCGTTGCTGGAGGCGTCGAGGTAGGGGTTGTCGATCTGGTAGGGATCACCGGTCAGGACGACTTTCGTGCCTTCGCCCGCGCGGCTGACCACGGTCTTGACCTCGTGCGGCGTCAGGTTCTGCGCCTCGTCGATGATGATGTATTGCTTGGAGATGGAGCGTCCGCGGATATAGGTGAGCGCCTCCAGTTCCAGCGTGTCGTTGTCGAGCAGTTGGGCGATGCGTTCCTGGGGCGTCAGCAGGCGCGGCTGCTTCTTGGCGCCTGCCGGCGGCTGGTCAGGCTGGGTCCTGCGCAACAGGTAGTCGAGGTTGTCGAAGATCGGCTCCATCCAGTGCGAAAGCTTTTCCTCCTTGTCGCCGGGCAGGTAGCCGATGTCTTTGCCGAGCGGTACGATCGGCCGTGACACGAGGATGCGGTCGTACAGGTGTTCGCGCTGCACGAGGTGCAGGCCGGCCGCCAGCGCCAGCAGCGTCTTGCCGGTGCCGGCCTGTCCGACGAGTGTGACGATGCTGACGTCAGGGTCCATCAGCAGTTCCAGCGCCATGCGCTGCTCGATGTTACGCGACTGGATACCGTACACGGTGTCGATCGCGAGGTTGATCTCGGCCAGCGTGCCGTCTGGAAAGACGCGCGCGATGGCTTTGAGGTCGTTCTGCCCGATAGCGGTCAGATGCAGGAACATGTTGGGATGGCATTTGGCCGGGGCCGAGGCGAGCACCTGGCCGTCGTAGAGCCGATCGATCACCGAGCGCGGCACGGCGGTCTCCTGATAGCCGCTGTAGAGCTCATCGAAATTCACCTTCTCGTGCTCAAAGTCTTCGGCCTCCAGGCCGATGGCATTGGCTTTGACGCGGACGTTGATGTCCATCGAGACGATAATGACGCGCTCGCCTTGCCGCCCGAGCCAGTAGGCGAGGCGGATCAGGGCGTTGTCAGGGGTGTCCTCTTCCAGGCCGGCTTTTTCAATCTCAGGGGTCACCAGCACGCGCAGTGTGCCGCCGCTGGGGAGCGGCACCCCTTTGGCGAGCTTGCCGCCCTCGCGCAGCGCGTCGAGCTTGCGGATCGATTCGCGCGCGTTGCGCCCGAGTTCAGAGCTCTGCGTCTTGAACTTGTCCAGCTCTTCGAGCACCGCCATCGGCAAGACCACCTGGTTGTCGTCAAACACGGCGAGGGCCACCGGTGAGTGGAGCAACACGTTGGTGTCGAGCACGAAGGTTTTTACGGGCAGTTTTTTCTTGCGGCGGACGGCTGTTTTTTTGGGGGGCATGGCGTGGATGAGGGTTAAGCGGATTTGAGCATGCGGGACCGGTAGGTGAGCCAGCCAAAGATGGCGACCACGATGAAGCTGGCCAGCGGCAGCACGAACGCGGCGCTCTCGCCGGTCAACGTGATGACGCCGAGATTGAAACGGCCTTGGTCGATGAACCAGCCCGCGCCCATCGGCATCAGGGCGCCGCCGACGATCGCGAAGATGAGGCCGGCGGACCCGAGCTTGGCGTCCTCCGTGAGCCCGTCCAAGGCGATGCCGTAGATGGTGGGGAACATCAGCGACATGCAGGCCGAGATGCCGACCAGGCAAACCAATCCGACTTGGTTCTGCAGCAGAATCGTCAGCGTGGTCAGCACGGCGCCTGCAAGGGCTAACAGGGTGAGCAGCAGGCTGGCGTTCAGGTATTTCATGAGGAAGGTGCAGATGAAACGGCTGCTGAGAAAAATGAGCATGGCGGCGATGTTCCAGTCCTGGGCGCGCTCGGCGCTGAAGCCGCAGTTTCTGCCGGCGTACTGGATGATGTAGGTCCAGCAGGTGATTTGGGCCGCGACGTAGAAGGTCTGCGCGATCACGCCGCCGACCCAATTGCGGTTTCGCAGCAAGCGCTTGGCGGTTTCGATGGGATGGATGTGGTCGGCGGTATGCTGGGCCGGGATTTTGCTGAACAGGAAGATGAAGAAGAAGACGGCCACCACGAGCCCCAGGATCACGTAGGGGTCGCGGATGACAGCGATGTCGTGGGTTTTCATCGCGGCATAGGCGGCCTGGTTGGCGGGTGCGCTGATATGCGTTTTAATGGCCTCGGCCATGCCGCTTTCCGGGACACCCTGCGCGCGCAGCGTGGCGGTGATGTCGGCAAAAAAGCGCTCGGCGCGCAGGTTGCGCAGCACCAGCTTGCTGGCGACCAGCATGCCGAGGAGCGACCCCATC
>MWEJ01000223.1 GCA_002071025.1 Verrucomicrobia bacterium ADurb.Bin070
CGAGCCGAACATGGCGACGATGCTGGGGTTTCTGACGACCGACGCGGCGGTGCATCCCAAGGCGCTCGACCAGGCCTTGCGCGAGGCGGTGGAGGTGAGCTTCAACCGCGTGGTGGTGGACGGCGACCGCAGCACCAACGACACGGTGATCCTGATGGCCGGCGGTGCGGCCGGCAACACGCTGCTGACGCCCTATCATCCGCAGTGGCAGTATTTTGTCGACGCGCTGACGACGGTCTGCCTGGAACTCGGCAAGAAGATGGTGCTGGACGGCGAGGGCGCGACCAAGTTCGTGACGGTATGCGTGCGCGGCGCGCGGACCGGGCAGGACGCACAGGCGGCGGCGCGCGCGGTGGCCAAGTCGGCGCTGGTCAAGACCTCGTGGTTCGGGCTCGACCCCAACTGGGGGCGCGTGATCGCGGCGGTCGGCTATTCCGGCGCGGAGGTCGACGACCAGAAGGCGCAGATTTTTTACGGTGACATCTGCGCGTATGACCAGGGGCGCGTGGCGGACAAGGCGCTGCTCAAGGCCATGCAGGAGGTGATGCGAAAGCGGGCTTTCGAGGTGACGGTGGACCTGCATCTCGGCGAAGGCGAAGACACGATTTACACATGCGATCTCTCGTACGACTACGTGAAGATCAACGCCGAGTACACGACGTGAAGCAGTTTATTGAAAAAGCCGCGGTGCTGACAGAGGCGCTGCCATACATTCAGGACTTTAAGGGCTCGGTCGTGCTCGTCAAGGTGGGCGGCAGCGTCATGGAGGTCGAGGAGAACCTTGAGGGGCTGCTGACGGACATCGCGTTCATGAACGCGGTGGGCATGAAGACGGTGCTGGTGCACGGCGGCGGCAAGGCGATTTCGCGGGGCATGGAGGCTGCGGGCATCGCGCCGAATTTTGTGCAGGGGCTGCGCGTCACCACCGAGGCGGCCGTGCGGGTCGTCGAGCGGGTGATCAAGGACGAGGTGAATGCCAAGGTGGTGCGGCTGCTGCAGAAGCATTTCGCGAATGCGCGCCCGCTGCACGGCGATTGGATTTTCGGCGTCGCGAAGAAGGCCGGGACGGATCCGGTCAGCGGCGCGACGCTGGATTGGGGATTTGTGGGCGAGCCGGTGTCGGTTGACATCCGGCCGGTCGCGGAGATGCTGGATGCAGGCATCGTGCCGGTGGTGACACCGCTGGGCACGGGGCCGGACGGCAAGGTGTACAACGTCAACGCGGACACGGCGGCGGCGGCTTTGGCCAAGGCCATGAAGGTGCGCAAACTGGCGTTTGTCTCGGATGTGCCGGGGCTGCTGATGGACGTGAATGACCCCGCGTCCCTGCTGGCCACGCTGCGGATCGGCAGCGTGTGCAGGCTGAAGGAGACCGGCGTTGTGGGCGGCGGCATGTTGCCGAAGCTGGACAGTTGCGTGGAGGCGATCCAGGCCGGCGTGGGCAAGGTCCACCTGGTCGACGGCCGCATGCCGCATTCGCTGTTGCTGGAGATTTTCACGAAAAATGGTGTAGGAACGGAGATTATCGCAGATGAGTAAGAGTACCGACATTGCCGCATTGTTTGACCAGTATGTGATGCACACCTATGCGCCGACCGCGACGCTGACCAGCGGCAGCGGCTGCAAGGTGCGCGACCCGGACGGCAAGACCTATCTCGACTTCACGTCCGGCATCGCCGTGCACAACGTCGGGCACTGCCATCCCAAAGTGGTAAAGGCGGTGCAGGATCAGGTCGCCACGCTGGGACATTGCTCCAACCTCTTTTACAACGTGAACCAGGCGCTGCTGGGGCAGCGGCTCTCGAAGCTCTCGCTGAACGGCAAGTGTTTCTTCTGCAACTCCGGCGCGGAGGCCAACGAGGCGATGATCAAGCTCGCGCGCCTGTGGGGGCACGAAAAGGGTAAGTTCGAGATCGTCACGATGCAGAACTCCTTCCACGGCCGCACGCTCGCGACGATGGCCGCCACGGCGCAGGCCAAGATCCAGAAGGGCTATGATCCGCTGCCGATCGGTTTCGCGTACGCGGAGTTCAACAATCTGGAGACGGTCGCGGCCGCCGTCAACGAGCGGACGGTCGCCGTGATGGTGGAAGCGGTGCAGGGCGAGGGCGGCGTGATCCCCGCCACCGAGGCGTTCATGGCCGGCGTGCGCAAACTGTGCGACGAGAAGGGCCTGCTGATGCTATGCGACGAAGTGCAGTGTGGCATGGGCCGTACCGGCAAGTGGTTCGGCTGGCAGAATTATGCGGTCAAGCCCGATGCCTTCACGCTGGCCAAATCGCTGGCCGACGGTATTCCGATGGGTGCGCTGGTCGCCTCGCCCGCGCTGTCCGACGTTTTCACGCCGGGCACTCACGCTTCGACGTTCGGTGGCAATCCGGTGTCGAGCGCGGCGGCGCTGGCGGTGCTGGAGGTCATTGAAGAGGAAGCGCTGCTCAAGCGCGCCGAAGAGACCGGTGCGCTGTTTGCGGAGGGGTTGAACCTTTTTGTCGAGAAGCACAAGCAGGTGCTCGAGATCCGCGGTAAGGGGCTGATGCTCGGCATGGTGGTCGAGGGCTCGGCCAAAGAGGTCGTGGACATGTGCCGCGACATGGGGTTGCTCTGCTGCGTGGCCGGCGAGCACGTGGTGCGTTTCCTGCCGCCGCTGAACATCAAGGAGACGGACCTCGAAGAGGCGCTGGAGATGATCGGCGACGCGCTGGACGAGCTGTACGGCGGCGAGAGCGAGGCGTAACAAGAGGCGCAAGACTGGGGGCGCGGACGGCCCCGTCCGCGGGAAAGGCTATTCGTACGGCGCGCCAGGCCACCCGTCGAAACGCCTGCCGCGCGTCTGCCAATAGGAGGGTGATATGCTGAGCACGACACGCAGGAGGTTTTTGAAGACAGCGCTGGCTGCAGGGGCATTTCCGGCGGTCGTGCCGTCCGCGGCGTTCGGCGCGAACGAGCGGCTTTCACTGGCGGTGGTGGGGGCGGGCGGCCGCGGGCGGCACTTGGCGCGGCAGTTCGCCAAACTCGACGAGGCCCGCGTGGTGGCGGCCTGCGATGTGGACGCGCGCGCGCTGAAGACGTGCGTCACGGAGATGCACAAGGCCTATGGCGACACCTCCTGCGCCGGATATGCCGACTTCCGCGAGGTGCTCGCGCGCCCGGACATCGACGGCGTGGTCATCGCGACCCCGGACCATTGGCATGCGCTGGCCGGCATCGCGGCGGCGCGCGCCGGCAAGCACATCTTCTGCGAAAAGCCGCTGGCCAACTCGATCGGCGAGAGCCGGGCGCTGCGCGACGCCGTGCGCAGTGCGGGCGTGGTGCTGCAGACCGGATCCTGCGAGCGGTCGCGCGATTCCGCGCGCTTCTGCTGCGAGGTGGTTCGCAACGGATACATCGGGCGGCTGCATAGGATGTTCATTCATCTGCCGACGGATCAAGGGCACCATGAAAGGGTGCGCCAGCAGTCCGTGTTGCCGGCTGCCGAGACGCCGCCGGCCGAGCTGGACTACGACATGTGGCTGGGCCATACGCCGAAGATTCCTTACTATCCGGGACTGCATCCCGGGAGCTGGCGCTTCAACCTGAGCTTCGGCTGCGGCGAGATGTCCGACCGCGGCGCACACGTGATCGATCTGGCGCAGCTCGGCAACAACAGCGATGACACGGGCCCGGTCAAGATCGCGGCGCGCGGCTGGGACGACCGGCACGGCCTCTACAACACGCCGATGGCCTTTGAGTTTGAAAACATCTACGCCAACGGCGTGAAGATGATCGGCGGCACCACGCGCAGCCCGCGCGGCGTGCGCTTTGAGGGTGACGAGGGCTGGATCTTTCTGCGCATTCACGAGGGGACGCTGGAGGCCTCTGACGACAAGCTGCTGAAGCTTGACCCGGCGGCCTTCAAGGTGCGGCTCGGCCGCACCCGCAGCCACGAGCAGAATTTCATCGACGCGGTGAAGCGCGGCGTGCATCCGTTCGCCGATGCGGAGGTCGGGCATCGCAGTTGCACGGCCTGCCTGGTCAACATGATGGCGATGCGGCTGGGCCGCCCGCTGACCTGGGACCCGGTGCAGGAGCGGTTCGTGAACGACGACGAAGCCAACCGACTCATGACGCCGGCGATGCGCGCGCCGTGGTCGCTGGCCTGACCGTCCGGGCGTTAACGGTTGAGGATGAGCAACAGCACGCCTTGCGCGATGCCGACCGCCAGACCGATCACACCGCCCAGGATCGTGACCCAGCGCAGTTCGCGGTTGGCGACGCTGCGGGCGATCGCCTCCATCTTTTTGTCGTCATAGACAATGATGGATTCCGAGATGATATCCCAGATGCGCGTGTGTTCGACCAGTTCGGCCACATGGTCACGCGCGAACGCGAGAGCCTGTTGGGCGATCAGGTCGGCAAGGCGCGGGACGGTGTCTTCCGGCAGAAAATTGATGGGGGGGCGGACCGGGCTGGCGCACAAGCGGCGCACCGCCTCGAAGGCCTGGGTTTCGAGCCGCGGGCGGATGTCTGCGGCGAGCAAGGCGGCATGCAAGGTGTGCGCCAGCCAATCGAGATACGCCGTGACATCCCCGCCGGCGGTCATCATGCCTGCGGCGTCGGCCAGCGTGCCGCGCTGAAGGGTTTCAATCACCGACGAGGCCACGCGGGCCAAACCTTGGCGCACGATATCGCGCAGGGCTTCGGCGTTGAGCAGAGCGTGCACGTGACGCTCCATCACGCCTGGGGTGCGGGTATCGAGCAGATCATGCCACGAGCGCGCGAGCAGGCTGCGGAGCGCGGTTTCGACCAAGCCGCGCATGCGCGCGCGATCATCGGCGCTTGCGTACCGCGCGCGCAGGGAGTCGGGGATGGATTCGCAGAAGCGGCCGAGTTGATGGTCCACCACGGCGGTGCCGGAGAGCCCGCTCAGCAGCGAGCCCAGCGGGCCTTGGGTCGCGAGGCGCGTCTGCACGGCATCGCGCAGCGCGACGCGCAACGTGTCCTGCGCCGGCGGCAAGGCAAGCAGGCCGGCCAGCTCGTCGACCAAGAGCGGCGTGCGGGAGCCGGCCAGCGCGGCGAGTTCGTGCAGCGTGGCCGGGCCGAGAAACGAGGCGGGCGAGGGATAGTCCGCCATCCACGCGCGCAGGCCGTCGGCGAGGGCCGTGCAAAGCCGCTCGCGCTGGGCGGGGGCGAGGAGCGTCTCCGCGAGGCGATCAGGCAGTGCGGCGAGCAGGTCGCGCGTGGCGGCGGGCAGCAATTCGGCCGGACAGACACCCGAGAGCGCCTGCCAGCGTTCCGTCAGGAAAGGACGCAGGACCTCGTCGCGGAAAGCGGGTGCCGCGATGCGGTCGGACAGCACGGTGGCGGCGAGGCCGGCGAGCTGCGTTTGGAGCGCCTCGAACGGCAGCCCTGAATCCAAGGCGAGGGTTTGCAGCGAGGGCCACGGGCGGTTCACGGCCTGTTCGAGGGCGGCCTGCGCCGCCTGACGCAAGCTCGCGGCGACTTCCGGGGCGGACAGGCGCGCCACGATCTTGTCGGGGCTCATCAGTTCGCTGCTGACGACTTTCTGGACCGCTTCGGCGATCTCGTGCTTTTTCTTGGACAAAAGCGCCCAAAAGACCCAGCGGATGGCAAGATCGTTGGTGCCGGCGCCGATGGCGAAACCCACCGCTCCCTGCAGGAGGAATTCAAGAGCTGTATGCATGGCGCGTGGCTCAGGCGCCGGC
>MWEJ01000224.1 GCA_002071025.1 Verrucomicrobia bacterium ADurb.Bin070
GCCAACGGCGTGGCCGGGATCGGCTCTTTTTACATGGAGGATTATCTGTTCTGCACCGGCTGTCTGCTGAACGATCTGGATGAGAGCACGTGGGTCGACTATTTTCTGACCGGCACCCATTGCGTGGTCAACCAGAGCGAGGCGAGCGAAGCGGAGTTCTACTGGTTCTTTCAGACGGCCACCTGCAACGGCGCGCCGCCCGCCGTGTCGGCCGTCACCGTGACCGAGGGTGGCGCCGACTATCTGGCGGGACGCACCCACCTGAACGGCAACGACTTTGCGCTACTCAGGCTGCGCACGCCGTCGCCGGACGGCGCAACGTTTGTGGGCTGGACCACGGATGCCCCGGCGGGCAGCGAACAACTCGCCTGCATCCACCATCCGGACGGCGCTTACAAGCGCATCAGTTTCGGCCAATTGGACGGCTCGACCGCCAATTATTGGTACGTGGACTTCACGGACGGCGCGACCGAGCCCGGCAGCAGCGGGGCACCGCTCTTTAATGCAGCGGGCCAGATCATCGGCCAGCTCTACGGCGGCAGCTCCGCCTGCGAGACGGGTGGAGGCATCGACGTGTACGGGCGTTTCAATGTGACGTATCCCGTGATCAGCGACTGGCTCTCCGGCGAAGGCGGCACGCCCGTGCCGGCGGCCGACCCGCCGTTCGGCACCTACTACGGACTGCTGTCGCGCGACCTGCCTTTTGCCGACGAAGGCGTGAAGCCGGATGTCTGCGGCACCTTCACCCTGACGGCGTCGCAGCGCGGCAGGATCACGGCCAAGGCGCTGTTGCGGCAGAGGACGCTGAGCTTCAAGAGCAGCGGCTGGAAAGGATGGACGGACGACAACGATTTCTATGCGGTGATGCAGGCCAAAGGCGGCGAGATTCTGGAGCTTTACGCCAACTGGATCACGGCGTACGGACGGATCAGCGGCGGCTCGCTGGGCGGCGAGGAGATCTGGATCGACGCGGCCTACCACGTGTTCGGCGACCGGCGCGATGCCGCGGCACAGGCGGACCTCGCGCGTCTGCGCGGCTACTACACGATCGCGCTGCCGGCATGGGATGCGCGCGCACGCGGCGCGGCGAACGACCTGCCGGGCGGCAGCGGCTATCTGACGATGACCATCGGCAGCAGCGGCAGCGTCAAACTGGCAGGCCTGCTGGCAGACGGCACGAAGGTGTCGCAGTCGGCGAAGCTGCTGCTGTTCGGCGATTACGGCACGCTGGCCTGCGTGCCGTTCTTCCGGCCGCTCTACGGAAAGAAAGGGGCGGTCGGGGGCCTGATCTGGATCTATCCCGACACCCGGGCGGTGGACACCGACTGGTACCAAGAGTGGTTCGTGCGGTGGGACAAGCCCGGCGACGGGATGGACGGCTTCGAAGCCTTGCTCGCGCCCTGCGGCGGCTATTACGACAAGTTTGCGCCCTTGGCCTCGTACTACGGATTGAGCGCGGAAACCAACGCCGTGCCATACTATGTGTCGGGTTTGGCGGTGCTGCCACAACCGGCCGCGCAGCCGCAGTGGCTGGATGTCTGGGTCGCGGGCACGCGCCTGAGCCTGCCGAAGGGGGTGAAGCCGGTGCTGGCCGACGGCGTGTATGACTATTCGGGCGTGAACAGCGCCCTGGCCAAGCTGAGCTTCTCTTCGCGCACGGGCATCTACAAGGGGAGCTTCAACCTCTATTACGACTATCCCTCCGGCAGCCGGCTGATGCACAAGACGGTCAAGGCGTCGTATGCAGGCATCCTGACCCAGACGCGCGATCCGCTGTTCGCGGGCTGGCCGGAAGGGCAGGGAGCGTATCGGGTGACCGACCGTAACCCGCTCTTCAACCGCCGCATCCAGCGCGCCTTCTGGCTGGACCTCTACGCGGCACCATGATTTGACGGCGCGACGGTGCGCGTGCTACGATGAGGATTATCGGAACCCTGACATGCGCGAAAAAACAGACAGCCAGTTGGACACGACCCTGTATTCGTTGCCGTTGCGGCGCGAAGTCAGAGCGGTGATGCATTTCCTGCGCGCGCAGTCCGTCCCGGTGCGGACCGGACTGGATGTCGGCTTCACCAATGCGGGCGTCAGCCGTCTGTTGCGTTTGGTCGGCGGATACTGGATGACGGTCGAGCCGACGCAACAGCGCCGCACGCTGGTGGCGGCGGCCCTCGGGCAGGAGACGGTGCTCAATCTGGGCAAAGAGGGCGACCTGCCGTTTGAGGACAAGCAGTTCGATGCCGTGGTGCTCGCCCATGGCGTGCTGGCGGGAAGCGTGCAGTCGGCCGTGATCATCCGCGAGTGTCACCGCGTGCTCAATACCGGCGGCGTGCTGCTGTTGACCGTGGAATACCGCAAGTCGCTGGGACTGGCCGCGCTCTTGAACCGGCAGCGCGTGGTGTCAGGCGCAGGCGGGTGCTACACCGAAGCCGAAATCTTCCATCTGCTCAAAGACGGGTTTGACGTGCTGGGCTTCCGCTTCTCCTGCCGCTTCTGGGTGCAGATGGTGCGCCAGTGGGTCGACCGCCGCCGGACATCCGGCATCCGCGGCGCGAACAATGGCTGGCTGCGGGTGGTGTACGGGTTGGCCTGGCTCATGGATGTGCCGCTGTTCTGGACGCGCGGACACCAGATGACGGTCTGTGCGCGGCGCAAGGGCTGGCGCGCCAAGCATGTGCGCGTGCTGGGCGACCATACCCCGGTTTCCGACGCCATTCTCTTTAATCCACGTCGCGAAGGCGGCCATCTCTCGCTGGAAAAGTTCAAATGAAGGGTTCGCCCATGCCCCGTCTCCCGCGCTGTCTCTTCCGTCGCATACGGGTTGCGGCGTGCGGGCTCGTCGGCCTTGTCTGGCTCCACAGCCTTGGCTCCGTCCGCGCCGGCGAAGAGGCCGCCGCCGCGCTGGAAGATGTCCGCCGCGCCGTCGACCTGTTCGTGAACGCGCGGACCGCAGGCAGCACCGATGCGTTCGTGGTGGCGGTGGCGAAGGTCAAGGAGATGGCCGACGCGGGGCAGACCTTCTTTCGTTTTCTGCTGGGCGTGCATGCGGGGCAAGAGCCGCTCTGCGGCCTGTCGGATGAGCAGCGCACGCGCTATCTGGACGAGGGCCGCCCGCTGATGCGCGCGCATGCCCGGGAGGGGAATGCGCTGGCACAGTATTTGATAGGGCTGGACTGCGACTTCAACCTGAATAAGCCCGATGAGGCGCGCGATTGGTACGCGCGGGCCGCCGCGCAGGGTCAGGCCTTGGCGCAAAACGCGCTGGGACTTAAATATTATCTCGGACAGGGCGTGCCCCAGGACGACGACAAGGCGGGCGAGCTCTTCCGCCAGGCTGCGCTGCAGGGCGACCGCAACGGTGAGTATAACCTGGCCGCGCTCTACGCCCAGGGGCGCGGCGTGCCCAAGGATGCGGGCATGGCGTTCGTGCTTTACACGCGCGCGGCCGAAAAGGGGCACTCGAGCGCGATGAACAACCTCGGCTGGCTCTGTCAGGAGGGACGCGGGACCGAGAAAGATCTGAAGACCGCCGCCGCCTGGTACCGCCGGTCGGCCGAGTGCGGCAACGCCGACGGCCAGTTTAACTACGGGTTCGTCTGCGCGCGCGGGCGCGGCGTGCCGCGCGACCCGCGCGAGGCCGGGCTCTGGTTCTGGCGCGCCGCCGAACAGGGACACGCCGAAGCGCAGGTCAACATCGGCCTGCTCTATCGCGATGGCGACGGCATCAAACAGGATGACCGCAAAGCCCTCACCTGGTTCGCCAAGGCCGCAGAACAGCGCCATGCGATGGCGCAGTTTTTTATCGGCCAGATGTATGAGGAGGGGCGCGGCGTGCCGCAGGACTCCGAACGCGCGTTCAACTGGTACACGAAGGCGGCCGAGCAGGACAACCCGCGTGCGGTCAACGCGCTCGGCACCTTTCACTACCGCGGCGTTGTGGTCCCCAAGGACTATGCGCAGGCCGAGAGGCATTACCGGCGCGCCGCCGAGACCGGATTCTCCGCCGCGCAGAACAATCTCGGCATGCTCTACCTGCGGGGGGAGGGCGTGCCGCAAGATCATGCGCGTGCGGCGGAGTGGTTCGCGCGCGCCGCCCGGCAGGGGGCCGCCGAAGCGGCCTACAACCTGGCCGCCCTCTATGAATACGGCCGGGGTGTGGAACCGAGCCACGTCCGCGCGGTCGAGCTGTTCAAACAGGCCGCGCTGCAAGGCCATGTCGCGGCCGCCGAGTGGCTCTTCAAAAACGGCTACACCGCATGGGTCGAGCGTATCCGCGCCGAACGCGGGGAACGCGCATCCGTGCAGTAATGGCCGAGGGCGCGGACGGCCCCGTCCGCGAACGAGCACGACCGATTCGGTGTCCCTGTTCGGTCCGGCCTTTCCCCCCGGAGTGACTGTGCCTCAGGGCGCCGGGACCGGAACGGAGACGAGCCACTCGGGATGCTCGCGAACCCCTTCGGCTTCCTTGATCGGCCAGGTCGCACGCGCGGCGTCCGCGTACGGCCCGATCCGGTCGAACGGGATCGGCGCGAAACCCAGACGCAGCGCCGGCGAGTCGGGCTTGAGCCGGAAGTCCCCCTTCGCGGCATCCTCGAAGAGCGGGTCGGCCACAACCGATGCGGTGTCGGCCCCCGCCATCTGCCACGCCTCCCACTCGGTGGCCGGCTGCATCTCTTCCAGACGCAGGCCGCTGATCTCGGCCGCCCCCTGAGCCGACTGAAACTGGAAATGCAGCGAGAGCGCCTTCACCCGCTCGTCATAGCCGGCCTCGCCGGGCTTCGGCAGATAAAAGGAGGTCTCGCAGGCGTAGGCCTCGCTCGCGGTGCTGATGTCCGACATGTCGGCGCGCTTCAGGAAATCACGCGCGCCGAAGGCCTTCCACAACCCTTGGTTCTCGCACACGAAGCGCGCTGACAAGGCGCCGGTCGCCGCTTCGTGGCGCAGCCGGAACGAGAGCCGGTAATGCTTGCCGGCCGCCAGTTCAAACGGCGTGGAACGGATGCAGGTGTACTTGATGTAGCGCTGCGCGGCGTTGAAGGCGCCCGGCAGCCGCAGCGTGCGCACGCCCTCCTGCTCCAGTACGTCGGCCTTCAGGTCCGGCAGGGTTTTGTGGTACCAGAACCAGTCGGCTACCGTCGTGCGGTTGGGGTCCTTCGCCAACTCGTCCGGCGTCAGGCGGCGCGCGAAATCAACGTTCGGGATCGATGCGGTCAGCTCGGCCAGCACCTGCTTCACGCCCTGCCGGCCGGTCTTGACCGGTGCGCCGCCGCCGTTCCAGACGAGGTTGGAGTTGATGATGTTGTGCGCGAGGTTCACGCCGTTCTCGCGCACGTAGGTGGAGCCGGGCTGGTTCGGGTAGTAGAAGATGTTGCGCGTGATGCGGTTGCCGCGCATGACGGTGCCGTCCGGCAGGAACGGGTCGGCCGGGGACACGTGCATACCGCGCATCGCGGCCCACTCGGGGTTCGCCATCAGCCGCTCGTAGTCCTTGAGCATCTTCGGCTGGCGGTCGCGCAGGAACACCCCTTGCGGCGAGTTGTTCCAGGTCTGTAGCGAGAGCTGATGCGTCTTGCCCTCGGGGCCGGCGTTATGCGCGAAGATGTTGTTATAGATGTGGTTCTCGCGCGCGTTGTGCAGGTGCATCGCGCCGACCTGGCAGCGCTCGACGATGTTGCCGTACACGTCGTT